>JAYVDN010000217.1:0-5153 GCA_043749385.1 Polaromonas sp. | reverse complement strand
CCCGCAAACCCTGCGTATGTTGTTCAAGGCCGTATCTGCTAATGCACATAGATGGCCCAACAGCAAAACCCAGACTTATGAAATGGCATGCGCTCAGTTGGTTCGCGAGCATAACGATGACCACCTTGCTGCCAATCACCATAGCGCATTGCCCGATGACCTAGTGCTCCGCGCCGCAGGCTATTTGAGCGCCATACTGTTGCTGTCGGGTAAGGCCGCAATTGCTTTACAAAGTAAGGCTGAGCCCCAAGTCGGTACTGTCACGCTGCCTGAACTGGCCAGCAGCCCTGAGGCACCGGACATAAGCACCTGCCAGGCTGCGCTGCAAACCAGACTCTTCAGAGGTCACGGTGGCGGTCAATTCTCACCCGTCCACCGAACCATTGGCGAGTACCTGGGTGCGCAGTATTTGGCCTCGCGCATCAACATCCAAGCGGGCTTGCCGATCAACCGCGTGCTGGCCTTGATGCTTGGCCTGGATGCTGGTGTCGTGCCCGAACTGCGTGGCCTACATGCCTGGCTGGCTGCGTTGGTATCAAGCAACTATCGAAAGGATTTAATCGACCGCGACCCCTTGGGTGCGGTACTTAACGGAGACGTGCAGCACTTCAACCGAACTGACAAATTATACGTACTCGATGCTTTGCGCAGTGAAGCCACGCGATACACGTATTTTCGAAATCAAAACTGGGCAAGTAAACCCTTTGGTGCGTTGGCAACAAAGGACATGGAAAACGATTTCAGACAACAGCTCCAATCTGCCGACAGAAGCCCTGCACATCTGGCGCTTGTAGCTTGCCTTTTGGATGCTCTGGTGAACGGTGACCCCATGCTAGCCTTAACTCCTGAGTTGGAGCGAATTGTTCGTGACAAAAGCTATTGGCGTATGTCGCGAAAAGAGGCACTGAATATCCTTGCAAACTATGCACGCGATAGCCATGACTGGTCGACGCTGACGCTGCTCCTGAATGACACTCACGCCGACACGGTGGAAGACTCAGAAGACGAGCTCTTGGGTACGCTGCTTTTCGTCTTGTACCCTGGTCAACTTACCGCTACAGAAGTATGGAAATACTTCAAAGAGCCCAAGTCGAACAGATTGATAGGCTCCTACTGGCAGTTTTGGCATGAGCTATCGAAAGATAACACTCCCATCAAAAATATACCGGACTTACTGGATGCTTTGCTAATAAGTAGCATTCGGCTCGACGGTCAACGCGACAGGTTGGGCTCGACGGAGATCGTAGGCGAACTGCTCGTACGCGGAGTGACGCGATTCGGAACAACCATAGAAGTTCCGCGCCTCTATCGATGGCTAACACTGGGGCTGACAACTCGCCAATACTGTCCCCTAGGAAATCAGCACAAAACAGCACTCGGGGAATGGTTCACTGAGCATCCCGCACAATACAAAGCCGTATTCGGGTACGGACTGCAACAACATACCAACTCTAGCGAAAAAGCTTGGACTAAGCTGTGGTGGATTTACAAACTAGTCTATGGCGCGCAAGAGCCGTGCGACGCCAAGGATTGGTATTTAACCCTAGCGCAAGGCTGTTTTGATGACGACTTGCGCAGACACTTGGTTCAGGCATCGTACCGCTTCATTTTGAATGAAAAAAGAACCGATGAAGCGATTCAACTGCTTGAGCAATGGTCGTCAGCACATGCCGAAGATGCCGATTGGGTAGCGAATTTTCTACAGTGTGCATATCCACCATCTGAAGCTCAGCAAGAAGAAATAGAGTATGGCAACGAGACCAAAGAAAGGCTCGCCCATGAATCTACGCAGAAGGTAAATTTCTTTCGCCATACGCTACCAAGCTTCTCTGGTAACTTAGCCCACCTAGGTGCATTGATCGAGATTGGCAACGCATATCTTGACTTTTATCACCGCGCCACTGAAAAGGCACCCGATGCACGTTTGCTTGAGTTATTAAACTACGACGATGAATGGGTTCGCATCGCCCTGCATGGTCTGCGCCATTGCTTGTTTCGCACTGATCTACCAACAGCAGTAGAAATTGTTGACCTCAATCTCAAAGGCCAACACTACAACCTGGCAACACCTTGTCTAGCCGCTATGGCGCTTCGCTATGCAGAAAACCCAGAATCAGCGCTAGAGCTCCCGCTCTCCACTCTTGAAACGGTAGCGGCATTTAGACTAACTAACAATTTCGGCAATGCGCCCGAGTGGTTTAAACAATTGGCCATGCTACGGTCGGATGCTCTCATCAATGTCATGCGGCCTCTTATTGGCCTACAAATTGCCGCCAAAAAAGAAAATGTAGATGGCTTGTATGCCTTGGCGCACGATGCAGACTACGCTGAAGTCGCCAAGCAGATCGTTCCAAATTTAATTACAGAATTGCCAATTAAAGCAGCCAAAACACAACTACAAAGCCTGCGCCTATTGATCGCTGCGATGCTCAGACACCTGGACATCGTTACACAAAAGAATTTAATTGCTCACAAACTTAGCAATGCATTGATGGATGTGGCTCAGAGAGTCTATTGGCTGACTGCTGGGCTACAAGTGGCCCCTAGTTTGTATTTGGAACCAGCGAAGAAGTTTGTTGCTAAGTCGCAGCTACGCATCGACCATCTATTTACCTTAATCCATGAACAGCAAACTCGAAACAGCGCTCAAATTCCTTTACCCGTCGACCCACAATCTTTTTTAATTGAATTGTTGGCGCCCAAATGCAGCCCCTCATGGACAGAAGGCTCGGGTATGGTCACAACGACGATGGAAATGGGCCGCTATGTGGAAGGACTCATTTCTACGCTAGCAGGTAACCCGAGCGACGCAGCTTTAGAGGCACTAACTACGCTACAGAAGCAACCAGACCTAAAGCAGTGGTCTGACCATATCAATCGTGCAGTCTATGAGCAGCGCATTACACGCCGCAAAGCCCTGTTCAAACCCTCTTCTGTCGCGCAAGTAGTCTCTACGCTGGCCAACCTGAAGCCTGCCAATGCGGCTGACCTGTGGGCCCTCACAGTTGAGCATCTGAAGCAACTGATTCACGACATTAGAAATGGCAACACCAACGACTACCGCCAATATTGGGCTGGCGATATGCCGAAAATCGAAGATGATTGCCGCGATGCCCTGCTATCTGATCTACGGCGACTGCTTGTTACCCATGGAGTCAATGCTGAGCCAGAAGGGCGCTATGCAGATGAAAAACGTGCCGATATCAAAGTCATTGCAACCCCGCATCAGATTCCGGTTGAAATCAAACGGGAAATGCATTCCGATGTGTGGAAAGCCATCCCGGAGCAATTGATTGCCAAATACGGCCGCGAACTTGCTAGCGACGGATACGGCATCTTCATGGTCTTTTGGTTCACAGGCAAAATGACTGCGGCAGCCAGCGATGGCGGTACAAAACCTAAAACTCCACTGGAATTACAGGAAAGATTAACTGCCAGCGTGCCGCATGAACTGCGGCACAAGATTGCGGTACTGGTTGTAGATTGTTCCCAGCCAAAGTAGGCTCAAGCCAGCGGCTTGATGCCCATGTCAGTAGCCAGCTTTAACCTGCGCTGAGTGCCGCTTGCCCAAGTTGGCGAAACTCGTCTGGCGACTAGATAGCGGCATCCATTGCCAAACCACCAATGTACTCTTTTTCACTTGGCCCACCTGCAAAGGCCTGCACAACAAACCATTGCTCGCAGTCCAAGCCTTTCACGCCCAGCTCGGCCAGTGTAAGCACATCAGGAAAGTCGGGGTGGACTGGGGGCGCAAAAATTGCTGCCTGCGAAGCAAACTGCTTAGTCAAGCATTGCCGCCAAAACCTCAAAAGCGGCCTGTTGCAGCCGCTACCCGCTAACTGTAAGCACCCTCAACCGGCGTTGACAGCGCCAGATCGGCAGCTTTAATTTCGGCCACTACATTGGCAAATGCGGGCCTTGCGCTGAGGTTTTGGTACCACTGCCAAAGCGCGGCGTAGCCTTTGATGGACGGCCCGCCTAAGCGCTGCGAAAATAGAAAAGCCATAAATATCGATATGTCTGCAGCACTTAATTTGCCGCAAAAATAGGCCGCGCTGCCTAGACGTTGATCATGCTCAGCCAAGTAACGCGCTAAGACTAGGCAAGCGTCTTTGGCTGCCGCTTCTAGTGCAAGCCAAGCCTGTGGGTCTGCGGGGCGCGGGCCGGTGCGGTGCATGAGCGCACGCAGCGGCACCAGCATCACTTCGTCGGCAAACACATCCCATAACCGGCACTGGGCACGGTCTGCGCTTGACGCGGGGAACAGCGGGGACTGGGGATAGGCCTCGTCCAAGTATTCGATGATGACGGTGGAGTCATACAACTCCAATTCACCATCGACGAGCACCGGCACCTGGCCTTTGGGGTTGATGCGCAGCACATCCGTATTTTTAGGGCTGTAGCCCACAGTCTGGGTAAACGGTACCATCACCCGCTCAAAGGCCAAGCCTTTTTCATGCAGGGCAATTTCTACCTTGCGCGAAAAAAGACTTAAGGGGCCCGAGTAAAGTTTCATGGTGCGACGCGCCAGTTTAATCCAGCGGCTTGATTCCCATATCGGAGGCCAGCTTTACCCAGCGCTGCGCATCACCCTCTACACGCTTACGAAATTCGTCGGGCGAGCCCGCCGCAGCGTCCATTGCCAGCCCGGCGATGCGCTCTTTGGCGTTCGGCGTACTAACCGCTTTCACCAATGCCGTATTGAGTTTGTCCACAATAGCCTTGGGTGTACCCGCAGGGGCCAGCACGCCAAACCACTGCTCATACTCCATGCCTTTCACACCCAGCTCGGCCAGCGTGGGCACATCGGGAAAATCGGGGTGGCGCTTGGGCGCGGTGGTGGCCAGCATGGTGAGCTTGCCGCTTTTGTGGTGCACGGCGGCGCTGGCCATGGTGGTGATCATCAGGTCTACCTGGCCGCTGATCATGTCGATCAGGGCGGGCGAGCTGCCTCGGTAAGGCACGTTGGTAAACTGCGCGCCCGAGCCAGCGCGCAGCAGCTCCACCACCACGCTGCCCGCACCGGGGATAGCCATGGTGACTTTGCCTGGGTTGGCTTTGGCAGCGTCAAGTACTTTGGTCGCGGTGATTTGGTTAATGCCCGACTGTGTGGCCTTGATGGTGTGCAGCGTGTCGCCCAAAGTTTTAGCGAC
>JAYVDN010000216.1:0-7267 GCA_043749385.1 Polaromonas sp. | reverse complement strand
TATTACGAACTGATTCAAAGACAAAACTTGCGTTCCTGAAATTTAAAAATACTGGCTGTCAGGTGCCGCTACCAGAGCGCACCACGTAAAATATTAAGCTAATCGAATCTGCGAGTATAGCCAACTTAGTCAGGGTCGTATCTTGGAAAACCCTTATGAATCAAGCCGTTACCCCGAAATCACCCGTTGGTGTACCCATGTCTGACAAAGTTAAGGAAGCCTTGGCCATCACCTTACGGGGTGTAGAAGAGCTTATTCCGAAGGAAGATTGGGTTAAAAAGCTGCAAAAGAGCGAAAAATCCGGTATTCCGCTGCGCATCAAGCTAGGGTTAGACCCTACGGCCCCAGACATTCACATTGGGCACACCGTGGTGCTCAACAAAATGCGCCAGTTACAAGATTTGGGCCATACCGTCATATTTCTGATCGGTGACTTCACCACTTTGATAGGCGACCCGTCTGGCCGCAACACCACCCGCCCGCCACTGACCAAGGAGCAGATTGAGGTAAACGCCGTGACCTACCGCGATCAAGCCTACAAGGTGCTGGACCCCGCCAAAACCGAGATGCGCTACAACAGCGAATGGGGCGACGCCCTGGGCTCGCGCGGCATGATCCAACTGGCAGCCAAATATAACGTGGCCCGCATGATGGAGCGCGAAGACTTCCATAAGCGCTACACCACCGGCCAGTCCATCAGCGTGCACGAGTTTTTGTACCCGCTCATGCAAGGCTACGACTCAGTCGCCTTGAAAAGCGACCTGGAGCTGGGCGGCACCGACCAAAAGTTCAACCTGTTGGTCGGCCGCCACCTGCAATCCGAATACGGCCAGGAACCCCAATGCATTTTGACCATGCCCCTGCTGGAGGGGCTGGACGGCGTGGACAAAATGTCCAAAAGCAAAAACAACTACATCGCCATCACCGAAGAGCCCAACACCATGTTCGCCAAAGTACTGAGCATCAGCGACGTGCTGATGTGGCGCTGGTACACCCTGCTGTCATTCAAATCCATCGCCGAGATCGAAGCTTTGAAAGCCGAGGTAGCCGCTGGCCGCAACCCCAAAGACGCCAAAGTCATGTTGGCCAAAGAAATCACTGCCCGCTTTCACAGCGCAGCAGCGGCAGACCGCGCGGAGCAAGACTTTACCAACCGCAGCAAGGGTGGTGTGCCCGATCAGATTGATGAAGTGACGCTGAGCGGTGCGCCGCTGGGCATCACGCAACTTATCAAGCAAGCGGGCTTGGCGGCATCTAGCGGTGAGGCGGGGCGTCTGATCGAAGGTGGCGGCGTGCGGGTCGATTCGTCTGTGGTCTCAGATAAGGGTCTTAAGCTGGAAGCTGGCACGTATGTGGTTCAGGTGGGCAAGCGCAAGTTTGCGCGGGTGACGCTTGCATGATGTTTCTGGTTGAGGCGGCGGTGATTTTCTGCTTAGGTGCCTATCTATGGTCATTCCCGATCAAGATGTGGCGCAAAGTGAGGAAAATAAGAGAATTACCGCTAATCGATGCCGTCATTTTGAAAAATGAAATCCTGGAGTTCATTGAACCGATGGCGGGCAATGACGATAAGCTGTTCCAGCCTCAGATCACATACTCGGCCTACGTCAACGGTCAAAGGATCACGTCGCGAACCCTGTGCCCTGACAACGAGGCCTATAAGTATGTCAACAGAATGCATGCGATTGCCAGCGCCAATAGTTACCCTGTCTACAGTGTCGTGCAAGCGCGCTTACTCCACAGCGGTGCTGAACCTCAATTGATGTTGACAGCCGAGATGGACTGGCGCCGCCAATTGCATTACCTTGCTTGGGCAATTTTTGCGGTACTTATTTGTTTGGTAGGAATTGGATTGGCATGGATACGGTTCCCAACTGGTTGATGAAAATACAGAAATCTTCAAAGTAAAACAGATGAAAATCATACTCAACATCAGCGATGTAGGGCTGGCCAAAGCGAAGTCGCTGGCGAGGTATCAGCGCCTCGTGTTGAGTCGTTTGATTGAAGAGGGGTTGCGCATGCGACTGCGTGCAACTGAGACTATTTCTCGTAGCGCGCGCCGAGGCATGCCTGTATTCGACGGTAAAACTGGATTGGCAATGGGTATTTGCGGCATAAGCACACGAGAAATGCTTGACGCAGTCGACCATGCTGCCGGACCTCAATGTGCTGGACTTCGGTCCACCGACTAATATGCTCTCCGTTCTGCAAAGGGTCAAAACTGCGCGTGTTGATGTTGCAGAAAAAACCATCGGTGCTATCGATCAAGGCTTGGTAGTCTTGCTCTGCGCTGAGCGTGGTGACACCGATGCACTGGCTGACAAACTGCTCGCCAAAATCCTCAAGCTGCGCATATTCAGCGACGCGGCAGGCAAGATGAACCTGTCGGTACAAGACGTGGGTGGTGGCCTGCTGGTCGTGAGCCAGTTCACTCTGGCGGCTGACGTGTCAGGCGGCAACAGGCCAAGCTTTACCAGCGCTGCACCGCCGGATGAAGGTAGAAGGCTGTATGACTACTTTGTGCAGCAGGCGCGCGCTGCTCATCCCATTGTGCAAACAGGGCAGTTTGCAGCGGACATGCAAGTGCACTTGGTCAACGATGGGCCGGTGACCATACCGATGAGAGCCTGAATGGAGCCGACCCGCGCGGTGCATTACCAGCTCAGCGCTTTTTAGGGCTGGCAGTTCTCTCCACCGGACGCTTGGACTCTCGCGGTGACCGCGTGGAGTGCGTTTCTTCGCGAACCTGATCACGCCCTGGTGTGGCCTCGGTCTGCCCGTGCAACGGAAAGTCTTTGGCGTTGTGCTGCGAGGGCGGTGCGTGGAGGTTTTTGGCGGAGGTGTTTGGATCCGGATCTGGCTTGGGTTGCTTCATGGTGGACTCCTTTTCGGATGGGGTTATCGTTGTTATCAACGGTTTAACCAGGTGATGGACATTTGCAAAACGGTGGCAAACGAGACCCAGAGCAGGTAGGGAATATTTGCGTACGCCACCCAGGGAACACGGAGCCAAATCGCCCACATGGCCCACAACAAGGTACCCAAGATCAGCACAATGTCGATGGCAGCCAGCAGGTTGTTTTTCAAGCCGAACTGAAGGGGTGAGAACGCCAGGTTGAACAGCAGATTCAAGCCGAATGGCAGAAAAACCGTCCACGGCAAGCGCTGCTTGAATGCCAGGTAGAACACGTAGCCGAAACTCACCGCGATGATGAGGTACAGCAGGCTCCAAGCCGGGCCGAACACCCATGCAGGCGGTGCGAAGAAAGGTTGCTTTAAGTTGGCATACCAGGAGGCGGAGTCATTCATTGGCATAGCGTCCGAATTGGGAAGGTGATCTTGTAAATTGGCTCGCAAGCGGTGAGTTTCTGCGCAGCGCTGCGGCCAAAAGCTATGCCTAGCTCTTTTCCTTGATAGTCAATTGGTTATCGACCGCCATGACGCCTTTCACCGACTGTGCAATAGCATCTGCGCGGGCGCGGGCTTGTGTGCTGGGTGCTGAGCCGTGCATGGATACTTTGCCAGCTTTGGTCTGCACATCAATTTTTATGGCGCTTAGATCAGGGTCTTTGGCCAAGCCCGCAACGATAGATGTGGTGATGGCTGCGTCATCTAAAACGCTGCTGGCCTTGGCTGAATCTTCCTTGATGACTTCGGCAGTTTTGTCCAGAGCTTTCTCTACCGACGTGGTCGCCTGGCTGGCTGCGTTTGCCGCGGCGTCCTGGGTTTGCTTGACCGCGCCGTCTACTTTTTGGCCTACGGTTCCGTCTGAGCGATTGCAGGCGCTCAACGTGAGGGCCAGCGTGCTGATCAGTATTGCTGTTGGCAGGTGTAAGGTGGTCATAAAAAATCCTTTTCAATCCCAAAGTTGTGTGATTCACCCATGGCTATTCAGTGTATGAAATCCACGCATGCACGGATGTAGGAGTACACCGACAAGCAGCGTAGGAATAACGTATGCCAAGGCGGTGTAGGCCTGAGCTGACACGATCAAGTGCACTTGACTGACAGCCGGGCGCATTGCATTGCCGTACGCTTGGCTGACCCTGCGCAGTGTGCTGCGCAGGGCCGTGTCGGTTGCTACCACAGCGATCGGTGAAATTACATTTTTTTGGAGTGAATTATGGGCAAACTACGAACGGATAAGTTGCAGGGCGAAGGGAACTACGAGGCTGCAGAGCGCTTTAACAAGGCGGAGCAAGCATTTGTGAAAGCGGGCAAAGTAGAGTTGGCAGCGCCGAACACGGCACCTAAATCGCCAAAAGAGGCGAAGGAGCTTGTGCAGGCTGAGCAAGACTCTCAAAAGCACCCCAAGGGTGCGCGTCCCAAACCTGCCCAAACCGCCGATAAATCATCTACGGATGCGAAGGCTTCACCCCCCAAAATGTGACAGCTGCGCTGGTTTGAAGGCCAGTTCCGGCAAGTGCAGACTAGTCCCGCGTAGCCCGTTGCTGCACACGCTCCACGTACGCTTGACCGTCCGGCGCTTTATTGGCGCGCTGGGCCTCCCACAGCATGGTGCCCAGCTCCTCCATCACCTCGTGGTGGGCCTGGTGCAGGTCGCCACGGCGAGCGGTAAGGAGTTCTACCGCTTGGCGTATGCCTTGGGGTTGGTCGATGCTGCACTGCTCGGTAATGGACAGGTGCATGGACAGGTGTAAGAACGGGTTGGTTTTGCCATCGCCGCCGTCATACACGCGCGCCACCGCTGCCTCTGCGTCTTGCAGATCGGCGTGGTATTCGGGGTGCTCGGTCATCCATTGGTTGGCGATGGTTTCAAGAGCGTCCTGCGTTTCATGCGCTTGGGCTTTGGTAAACGCCGAGCAAAAAAATCGACGAACATCGTCTTGGCTGGGATTGAACATGGTGTGATTATCCAATGCGACAGTGCTTCGAGGCGCGAATGTGGATAATCTGAAGCATCTTTTTTTGCTTTGACACCCAGACACCCACCATGACCAACCAAGCCTTTATCTGTGATGCTATCCGTACCCCCTTTGGCCGCTACGGCGGCGCTTTAAGCAGCGTGCGCGCTGACGACCTGGGTGCTGTTCCCCTGCGCGCGCTAATGCAGCGCAACCCCGGCGTGGACTGGTTGGCTGTGACTGACATTTTGTACGGCTGCGTCAACCAGGCGGGGGAAGACAACCGCAATGTGGCCCGCATGGCCAGCCTGCTGGCTGGGCTGCCGCACGAACTGCCTGGTGCCACTATCAACCGCTTGTGTGGCAGTGGCCTGGACGCATTGGGTACGGCGGCGAGGGCCATTAAATCGGGTGAGGCCACGATGATGATTGCCGGTGGTGTAGAAAGCATGAGCCGCGCCCCCTATGTAATGGGCAAGGCTGACAGCGCCTTTAGCCGTAGCACGCAGATGTTTGACACCACCATCGGCTGGCGCTTTGTCAACAAGCTGATGAAAGAAAAATACGGCGTAGACAGCATGCCCGAGACGGCGGAGAACGTGGCCACGGATTACAAGATCGACCGCGCATCGCAAGACAAGATGGCCCTGGCCAGCCAGATGAAAGCGGTAGCTTCGCAAAAAGCGGGCTATTTTGACTCCGAAATTTGCCCTGTCACCATTGCGCAAAAGAAAGGCGACTCAGTACTTGTCAGCCAAGACGAACACCCCCGCGCCACCACCATGGATGCGCTCTCTAAACTCAAGCCCATCGTCAAACCCGACGGCACTATCACTGCAGGCAACGCCAGCGGCGTGAACGATGGGGCCTGCGCCATTTTGCTGGCCAGCGAGGAGCAAGCCAAAAAACACGGTTTGACACCTAAAGCCCGCATCGTCGGAATGGCCACTGCCGGTGTGGCCCCGCGCATCATGGGCATTGGCCCTGCGCCCGCCACGCAAAAGGTGCTGGCTCTCACGGGCCTAAAAATTGAGCAGATGGACGTGATTGAGCTGAACGAAGCCTTCGCCGCCCAAGGCCTGGCCGTGCTGCGCATGCTGGGCCTGCAAGATGATGACCCACGCGTCAATCCCAATGGTGGCGCGATTGCGCTGGGCCACCCGCTGGGTGCATCCGGTGCGCGCTTGGCCACCACGGCGGTCAACCAATTGCACAAAACCCAAGGCCGTTACGCGCTGTGCACCATGTGCATTGGCGTGGGGCAGGGCATTGCGGTGATACTAGAGCGCGTGTAAAACCGCAAACCATATTTTTAAATCACAGTTAAATCAAAGACCCCCATGCAAATCACCACCGAACAAATTTTCGACAACGCCCGCTCGGCCAACGGCTTTACCAGCCGCACCGTAGAAGATGCCCTCTTGCACCAGCTCTACGACATGCTCAAGTGGGGCCCCACCTCGGCCAACTGTTCGCCTGCGCGCATCCAGTTTGTCAGAACTGCGCAGGCCAAAGCGCGGCTGGTACCTTGCATGTCCCCGGGCAATGCAGCCAAAACGCAAAGCGCCCCCGTCACCGCCATCATCGGCATGGACATGCAGTTCTTTGAAAAGCTGCCTCAGCTGTTCCCGCACGCCGACGCGCGCAGTTGGTTTGTGGGTAACCAAGGCATGATCGATGCCACCGCGTTTCGCAACTCGTCCTTGCAAGGCGGCTACTTCATCATCGCCGCGCGCGCGCTGGGTCTGGACTGCGGCCCGATGAGCGGCTTTGATGCTGCCAAGCTGGATGCCGAGTTTTGGGGCGGAACGGCGGTGAAGACTAATTTTGTCTGCAACCTGGGCTACGCCGATGTCAGCAAAACCTTTTCACGTAGCCCGCGCCTGGGGTTTTCCGAGGCGTGCCAAATCGTCTAAGCCGCACAGGCTGTTAAAAAGCAGCCCGTCCGGTGATCGCAGCGCTTGAACTTCCCCATCATCACTGACTGGCATTTCTACGCCAGCGCCATTCCCGCCGTGCTGCTCATGGGCATCAGCAAGTCGGGCTTTGGCGCGGGCTTTGGCTCGCTGGCGGTGCCCTTGATGGCCTTGGCCGTCAGCGTGCCGCAGGCAGCGGCCATCTTCATGCCCATTTTGTTGCTGATCGATTGCTTGGGGCTGGCCGCGTTTCGCAAAGACTATGACAAAGCGCTGCTGAAGTTTTTGCTGCCCTTTGGCTTGGCTGGTGTGCTGGTGGGCACACTGCTGTTCAAGCTGCTGGACGAGCACATTGTGGCTGGGGTGGTGGGCGCATTTACCTTGCTGTTTTTAGCCCAGCGCCTGCTGTTTCCGCCCAAGCCCGGTAGCCCGCTGCCCCCGCGCTGGGTGGGCGCGCTGCTCACCATCACCTCGGGCTTTACCAGC
>JAYVDN010000215.1:0-2584 GCA_043749385.1 Polaromonas sp. | reverse complement strand
ACGCAAGGCGGTGGCAAGGGCCGCCTTGGCGTGAAGAATTTTGACCCCTGCACCATCTTGCTCAACAACGATCTGAGCGCCGGTGTGCCTGGCATTTTGGAAGAGATCTACGAGCAGCACTTGCTGCCGCCCCTGCACGCAGGCTGGCACGTGCGCCGCAAGTCCAAACATTTTGCTGCCTATGAAGAAGTAAGCAAGCGCTTTGGCAAGCTGCTGGGCATTGACCCATGGCTGATCAACCCAATGTTTGCGCAATGCGGTGAGGTCAATTTTGCCGAAGGCACGGGCATGGACTGTTTGACCACCAACGTGGACGCACTGTTGGCCAAGATCAAACGCAAATACAAAGAATACGGTATCAATGAAAAACCATTTGTCGTGGTGAAGGCCGACAACGGTACCTACGGCATGGGCATCATGACCGTACGCGATGTGAAAGACCTCGACACTCTCAACCGTAAAACCAAAAACAAAATGAGCGTCATCAAAGACGGCCAGCAAGTCAGCGACGTGATCATCCAGGAAGGCGTGCTGACCAATGAGCGTGTGAATGACGCGGTAGCCGAACCGGTGGTGTACATGATGGACCGCTACGTGGTGGGCGGCTTTTACCGCGTGCACGCTGAGCGGGGTGTGGACGAAAACTTGAACGCCCCTGGTGCCAGCTTTGTCCCCTTGGCCTTCAACAAATCAGCCCACATGCCCCAGCCCGGCATGCCGCCCGGTGCCAGTGAACCTAACCGCTTTTATATGTACGGCGTGATCGGCCGTCTGGCCATGCTGGCCGCCAGCTATGAGCTGGAAGCCACCGATCCCGAGGCCGAGACCTACGACTAAGCACTGCCCCACCGCAAAAGTCCGAGGTTTATGCCAAATAAGCTTTGAATGAATAAAATATTGCGGGAGCAGCTATATAATTTGTAGCATGCCAGAAAGCCTGAAAAGTCAACCGATTCGGCGCAGCTACCAGTGCGTGTGCGGCAGCACCGTGTTTTTGCGCAACAGCGCCTGCCTGAACTGCCACCGCCAGTTAGGCTACGAGCCCAAGCGCGCGCAGGTGGTGGCACTGCACGCTACCGAGCTGAACGGCCAATGGACCATAGAAAGCGAAGGCCATGGCAACAACCTGAGCGGTGCGCGCCGCTACCACCGCTGTGCCAACTACCACAGCGCGGCGGCCTGTAATTGGCTGCGCCCAGTAGACCTGCAAATGCCTGGCGGTGACGACGGGCTGTGCCTCTCGTGCAGCCTGAACCGCACCATCCCGGATCAAAGCCTGCCCGAGAACCATATGCTGTGGCAGCGCATCGAAGTAGCAAAGCGCCGTCTGGTCAGCCAACTGCTAGCTCTGGGTTTGCCGGTAACGACACTGATGCGCACGCCTTGGCAAGACGCCAAACGCGGCATGGCTTTTGACTTCTTGCGCACCATGGACCCGCTCTACCCGGTGGTGACAGGCCACGCCTTTGGGGTCATCACCCTGGACGCGCAGGAGGCCGACGACGCCCACCGCGAGGCCACCCGCGAGGCGCTGCAAGAGCCTTACCGCACCCTCTTGGGCCATATGCGCCACGAAGTGGCCCACTACTACTGGGACCGCCTGGTAGCAGGCACACCGTGGATCGAGCCGTTCAGGCAGCTTTTTGGCGATGAGCGCAAAGACTATGCCCAGGCTCTGCAAACCCACTATGCCATTGGAGCGCCGTTTGACTGGGCCCAACGCCATGTGAGCGCCTATGCCTCGAGCCATCCGTGGGAAGACTGGGCCGAGACCTGGGCCCACTACCTGCATATGCGCGACGGCATGGACACCGCGCGCAGCTTTGGCCTTGAAGCAGGCGACATTGTGGTGGACAAGCCGCCTTACACCCTGGGGGCGTTGTGGGACAGCTCTCGCCCGGGCGCGCAGGCGTACCTGGACTTCATCAACCACTGGTTGAACATCACCACCGTACTCAACGAGCTGTCAGGCAGCATGGGTGAGCGCGATTTCTACCCCTTTGTATTGCCTGCTGCCGCCGTGGCCAAGCTACAGCTGGTGCATGAGGTGGTAAAAGCTGCGCACTAGCATATTTATAGCTGCTTGCGCATTATTTCAAAGCCTTAGCACCTGGTGAGTTGTAAAAATTGTCATCCTTATTGTGTCTCAGGCGCGGCTATTTGTGACAGCCACAACATGAGGCAATAGTGCTGGTTTTCGCCAGAGCAAGCGGGTTCAATAGCATCTTCTTCAACCGCTTTAAGGAGTTTTTCTATGACAACACCGCCAACACGCCGCCGCCGCACCCTATTGGAAGCCAGCAAGTTCAACGCCATGAGCATGGCCATCATTGCCGTGGCCGCTTTTCAGATAGGCTCGGTCTACGCGCAAACCCCCGCCCCAGGCGCCAAGCCTGCCGCGCCGAGTGCCGACACTGCCCGCTATATGGAAGCGTTCGAGAGGGCCGACAAAAATGCCGACGGCAAGCTGAGCAAAGAAGAGGCCGAAAACCTCCCCGCCATCGCCCAGCGTTTTGAGCAGATCGACACCGACAAAGACGGTTCGATCTCCAAAGCCGAGTACCTCGAAGCACTCAAACCTTAG
>JAYVDN010000214.1:0-29819 GCA_043749385.1 Polaromonas sp. | reverse complement strand
TTCGGCAACGGCGCAGCGCTGGCGCAAGGGGCCGCTGAAGACCCGGACTGGAAAGAGTCTGAGACCCCCGCACCACCCTCTTTTGACATCAAGCGCCTGGTGCCTTTTGACGTCTCCATCCGAAGCGCCTTGAATTGGGGTTTTGACCCGGACACCATGAAGATCACGGGTGATGGCATCGTGCGCTACGTGGTAGTAGCCCAATCGCCCGGCGGTGCCACCAACGCCATGTACGAGGCCGTGCGCTGCGCTACAGGCGAATGGAAGACCTACTCCCGCTTCAACAACGACAGCGGCTGGCGTCCGGCCAGCGATCCGCAGTGGCTGCCACTGCGCAACCAGCCCTCCCCGCACGCCTTGCGACTAGCGGAACAAGGCCTGTGCAATGGCCGTGCACCCGCGCAAACTGTGCGCGACGTGGTGCAAAAAGTGAGGCAGAAAAGCCCTATGAAATAGCGCCTACGTATGCCTTCCGGGTACCGATTTGGACGGGTATTTTGTGGAGTTGACTGCTTTTTGCAGCCCCATCGAGGCTATTGCGCGGTGCGTTATTACTATCTATTCAATAGCTGCTCCCGCGATATTCTAGTGACCTAGCGGGCTAAATAACATTATTTTTTAAGCACCAAATTATTTTTGTGCACCATCTCTGGTTCACCAATATAACCCAGCAGCGCCTCAAACTCTGTAGTAGCTTTGCGGCAAATCAACCGTGCCTCGGCGCTGGCGTAGTTGGCCAGGCCGCGCGCAATCTCCTGGCCTTGCGCGTCGATGATGGCGATGACGTCGCCGCGAGAAAACTCGCCCGTCACGCCGACCATGCCAATCGGCAGCAAGCTGGCCTTGCCTTCACGCAGGCGTGCCGCCGCGCCGTTGTCTACCAGCACGCCACCGGCAAGCTGCAAATGGTCCACCATCCACTGCTTGCGGGCCTGGTTTTTAGCCGTTTGCGCCACCAGTAGGGTGCCAATGGCTTCACCTTGGGTCAGGCGAATCAGCGCATCCGGCTCGCGTCCCCACGCTATCACAGTACTAGCACCCGAGCCGGCTGCGCGTTTGGCAGCAAGAATTTTGGTGATCATGCCGCCTTTGCCAATGGAGGAGCCAGCGCCGCCGGCCATCTTCTCCAGCTCAGGATCACCCGCTTTGGCCACCGCGACAAATTGGGCTTCGGGGTCTTTGCGCGGATCGGCAGTGAACAGGCCTTTTTGGTCGGTCAAAATCACATAGGCGTCGGCCTCCACCAAGTTGGCCACGAGCGCGCCCAAAGTATCGTTGTCGCCAAACTTGATCTCATCGGTCACCACGGTGTCGTTTTCGTTGATGACGGGCACCACGCCGTGCTGCAACAGGGTGAGCAAGGCGGAGCGGGCGTTGAGGTAACGCTCACGATCGGCCAGGTCGGCATGGGTGAGCAGTACCTGGGCGCTGCGCAGGCCGTGCTCGCGCAGCTTGGTCTCGTACATCTGCGCCAGGCCCATTTGGCCTACCGCAGCGGCGGCTTGCAGCTCATGGATGGCGTGGGGCCGCGCTGCCCAGCCCAGGCGCTTCATGCCCTCGGCGATCGCCCCGCTGGAGACCATAACTACCTCACGCTTGTCTGCCGCCAGCGCGGCGAGTTGCGCGCACCACAGCCCAATAGCAGCTTCATCCAGACCTCGCCCCTCGTTGGTGACCAGGCTGGAGCCTACTTTGACGACGATGCGCCGTGCGCTCTGCAGGGTGGTGTCCAAAGCCTGTGGTTTCATGGCGTAAAGCTTCTATATTTATATAGTTTTAGGGCTGCAGCCCTTTAAAATATCGCGGTAGCAGCTATTTAATATATAGCGTTCAGCAGCGTGGATGATAGCGATGAAAGCGCCGCCCAGCTAATTGCCGCGCACGTTTTCGGCAATTTTAACGCGGCGCAAACCGAGGGTCATCCACATCGGGGAGTGCCTGCGCATCGTCTCGCGTAGCAAAGCGCGGATCAATATACTCTGGCGCCTCGGCGGCGCGCTGGATGCTGCGCACATGCGCCATGATGGCCTGTACCAGCGGCTCACACCCTTCGCGCGTCAGCGCGGAGATTTGGAACACTGGCAGTGAATCCGCTGCCTTGATTTTTAAGGCAGTGCGGTAGCGCTTAACGAAGTCTTTCACCTTCGCTTCGCGCTCCTCCAAAGGCACCATGTCCAGCTTGTTCAGCACCAACCAGCGCGGTTTGGCGTACAGCGCCTGGTCGTATTTTTTCAGCTCACCGACAATGGCTTTGGCTTGTTTAACCGGATCTACCGCGTCATCAAAGGGGGCAAAGTCCACCATATGCAGCAAAATACGGGTACGCTGTAGGTGGCGCAAAAACTGATGCCCCAGGCCTGCACCCTCGCTGGCACCTTCAATCAGCCCTGGCACATCGGCCACCACAAAGCTCTGCTCTGGCCCGACGCGCACCACACCCAGATTGGGGTGCAAGGTGGTAAAAGGGTAATCGGCAATCTTGGGGCGGGCGTTGGAAATAGCAGAAATGAGCGTAGATTTACCTGCATTGGGCATACCCAGCAGACCGACGTCGGCCAGTACCTTGAGTTCGAGCTTGAGCTCTTTGCGTTCGCCATCGTAGCCCGGCGTTTTTTGGCGTGGGGCACGGTTGATGGCGCTTTTAAAGCGCATGTTGCCGAAACCACCGTCACCCCCCTTGGCGATCATGATTTTCTCACCTGGCACCAGCAGCTCGTACAACACATCTCCCGTCTCAGCGTCGGTAATGATGGTACCTACGGGCATTTTGAGGGTGACGTCGTCACCCATGGCGCCGAACATGTCACTGCCCATACCATGCTCGCCGCGTCTGGCCTCATGGCGGCGTGAAAAGCGGTAGTCCACCAAGGTGTTGAGGGCGGCATCGGCCACTGCCCAGACATGGCCTCCACGACCGCCATCGCCCCCGTTGGGGCCGCCGAATTCTTTGTATTTTTCGTGGCGAAACGAGACGCAGCCGTTCCCCCCATCGCCAGCGGCGATGTCGATATAGGCTTCGTCAACAAATTTCATAAATTGCTCGAAAGTTTCGCTATGCACGGACCGTTGAAAGCGGTCTTATCGCCTGGGCGTTCCGACCATACTCTTTGCCAGTTTAATAAGCAAAATTGAGCTTGGGACGGCCCGGCGCTTTTTTGAGAGTTTACAGAAGAAAAAACAAAGCCCCGCACAGGCGGGGCTTTGCTGGGCAAACGCCTCGCAGTTGCTTACGCAGCCGCAGTCACGTTCACCATGTGCTTGTTCAACGCGCCTTTGTGCCCAAAGGACACATTGCCGTCTACCAAAGCAAACAGGGTGTGGTCTTTGCCCATGCCCACGTTGTTGCCAGCGTGAAACTTGGTGCCACGTTGGCGCACGATGATCGCGCCAGCGGTGATAAGTTCACCACCGAAAGCTTTCACACCGAGCATCTTGGGGTTTGAATCCCGGCCATTTCGCGTAGAGCCGCCGCCTTTTTTCTGTGCCATTTCAAAGCTCCAAAAAAATTATTTACGAACGCCACCGACGAGTTCGTCGGTAAGCTTCTTGAACTCGTCCATCTTGCCATCACGCAGCAGCGCGGCTTGTTCAGCCCACGTTGCAATGCTTGCCAAGCTGAAACGTCCGCCCGATGCCTTGAGCATGGCCGTCAGTTCATCGACCGAGGCTGCAGCTACTTGCGCAAAGGTGATCACGCCATTGTCGATCAACACCTGGGCCATCTTGGGGCCGATGCCCTCGATGATTTCCAGATCGTCTTGACCAGCAACGGGGCTAGCTTTGGCAGCCTTGGGAGCAGCAATGACTGCAGCAGCTTCGGCTTTGAAAACGCCACCTTTGCCGTCAGCGATTTCCGCAATGAACAGCTCGGTGAAGTTTTGGCGATGGCCTTGGCGCTTTTGGTAGTGCTTACGGCGACGCATTTTGAAAATGCGTACCTTGTCACCACGACCATGGGCCACGATGGTGGCTTTAATCGCTGCGCCGGGGACCAAAGGTGCGCCAATCAATAATTCAGCGCCGTTACCGACTGCTAAAATTTGATCCAACACAATCTCTTGGCCTACGTCCGCAGCGATCTGTTCTACTTTAAATTTTTGGCCGGCAGCAACTTTATATTGTTTGCCACCGGTTTTTACGACCGCGTACATAAGAACCTCTTAGAATGTTTGTCTAAATGAGTGTCTGCGGACGAATTTCCACAGAGCCTTAGATTATAGCATGGTGAGCGGTTACTGACAAACTCGCTGGAAGTACATGTGTGAGCAGCAATCGGAGGCCGCCTGTATTCCTATAATCAAGCCCACCCTGTCCGTGTTCCGAACTAAGATTTATATTTTGTCCGCTACCTCCAACGCCACCACAGCCGCCCTGCAACTTATCGCCCAAGACATGGCCGAGGTAGACAAGGTCATTGCAGCACGGCTCGACTCCGGTGTCCCACTGGTGGGCCAGGTCTCCAGCTATATCATCTCCGCCGGTGGCAAGCGCCTGCGCCCCGCCCTGTTGCTTTTGATGTGCGGCGCGTTGGGCTATACCCAGAGCCAGCGTTTCAATTTGGCAGCTGTCGTGGAATTTATCCACACCGCTACCTTGCTACACGATGATGTGGTGGACGAATCCACCCTGCGCCGGGGGCGCTCGACAGCGAATGAGGCTTTTGGCAACCCCGCCAGCGTGTTGGTGGGCGATTTTTTGTACTCACGTGCATTTCAGATGATGGTCGAAAGCGGCCAAATGCGGGTGATGGAGATACTGGCCGAAGCCACCAATGTGATCGCAGAGGGTGAGGTGCTGCAACTGATGAATATGCACGATGCTTCGCTGGATGAGGCTGGTTATTTGCGGGTGATTCGCTCCAAAACAGCCAAATTGTTTGAAGCCAGTGCCCGTTTGGCCGCCGTGATAGCGGGCAGCAGTACCGCAGTGGAGGCCGCCTGCGCCAACTACGGGCAAGCCCTGGGCACGGCTTTTCAAGTGATTGACGACGTGCTGGACTATGACGGTGATATTCAGGAAATGGGCAAAAACCTGGGAGACGACCTGCGCGAGGGCAAGGCGACTCTCCCGCTGATCATCGCCATGCAGCGCGCATCACCCCCGCAAGCGCAGCTGGTACGGGACGCGATTGAGTCAGGTGGTATCGACCAACTCGACCAAGTGGTGCACATCGTGCGTGCGACGGGCAGCTTGGAAGCCACACGGCAAGCGGCAGCGCACGAGGCGCAGCGGGCAATTGACACGCTGTCGTTGTTGCCAAACAACCCTTTTACACAGGCCTTGCTAGAATTAGCGGCGCAGTTGCTCGTGCGCCGGGCTTAGTTTTTCAATACCGCTAGACTTGATGTTGCGTGTCGACTGAAGCATGGCGAACACCTGATCAAGCACTTGCAGGAACTCTGACACTGCATAAGCTCAGGGTGCCCCTTTAATTGACAGGTTTACAGCTAAGCGGCTATCGGCGATGATACTGGCATACTATACCTTTGCGTTACTAACCGCTTCACTCTGACACATATTGCATGGCCGCTGTAGACACCCCCGCTAATCTCGCATTTGCCCAGGCGCCCTTGGTGGCATTACCGGGCTTGGGCCGCGCCTTGGTGATGGCTGGCAAACTGCAGCAAAAGACGGCTGAGGATATTTATAAAAAATCCCAGACCAACCGCACCAGTTTTATTGCGGAGCTCACTGGCTCAGGGGTGGTGTCTGCCGCCGATCTGGCCCACACCATGTCTATCGCTTTTGCAGCACCGCTGCTGGACTTGGATGCCATCGACACTCAGCGTCTGCCCAAAGGATTGCTAGACCCTAAGCTGTGCCAAGCCCTGCGTGTAGTGGTCTTAAGCAAACGCAATAACCGCCTGATCGTAGCCACCGCAGATCCGTCTGACCAAGTAGGCGCTGAAAAAATCAAATTCTCCACCCAAATGGGCACTGATTGGGTCATTGCGGAATATGACAAGCTTTCTCGGCTTGTAGACGCGACTATGGTCAACGTCAACGAAGCCATGGATAGCATGGTGAGTGGCGATTTTGAGTTTGACGAAGCCACTATGGAAGTGGCGAGTGAGGACGACACGGACACCGGCGCAACCGATGTCGAAGATGCGCCTATCGTCAAGTTTCTACAAAAAATGCTGATTGATGCTTTCAACATGCGCGCATCCGATCTGCATTTTGAGCCCTACGAACATACTTATCGGGTGCGTTTTCGAGTCGATGGGGAATTGCGCGAAATTGCATCGCCGCCTGTGGTCATCAAAGACAAGCTTGCCTCGCGCATCAAAGTCATATCCAGATTGGATATCTCCGAGAAACGTGTGCCGCAGGACGGCCGCATGAAGATGAAGATGGGCCGCGACAAGATGATCGACTTCCGGGTCAGCACCCTGCCCACCATGTTTGGCGAAAAGATTGTGATTCGTATTTTGGATCCGTCTAGTGCCAGGCTGGGCATTGAAGCGCTGGGTTACGAGCAGGAGGAGAAAGAGCGCCTTCTCAAAGCCATCGAACGCCCTTACGGCATGGTGTTGGTCACAGGGCCCACTGGCTCTGGGAAAACTGTGTCGCTCTATACCTGCTTGAATTTGCTCAACAAACCCGGCGTAAACATCTCGACGGCGGAAGACCCCTGCGAGATTAACCTGCCTGGAGTTAACCAGGTAAACGTGAACGACAAGGCAGGGTTGACGTTTGCGGTTGCCCTTAAATCCTTCTTGCGCCAAGATCCTGACGTGATCATGGTCGGTGAGATTCGCGACCTGGAGACCGCCGACATCGCCATCAAAGCGGCCCAAACTGGCCACATGGTCATGAGCACCCTGCACACCAACGATGCGCCCACCACCCTTACGCGCATGCGTAACATGGGTATTGCGCCGTTCAACATTGCTTCGAGCGTGATATTGATTACAGCCCAGCGTTTGGCACGCAAGCTGTGCCCTAGCTGCAAGCAGCCGGCTGATATTCCCTACGAAAATCTGGTCACCGCGGGCTACAAAGAAGAAGACATCGACGGTAGCTGGACACCCTTTAAACCGGTCGGTTGCTCGATGTGCAACAACGGCTACAAAGGTCGGGTCGGCATCTATCAAGTAATGCCGATCAGTGAAGACATGCAGCGCCTGATTTTGGCTGATGCCAGCGCACTGGATATCGCCAAACTATCCGAACAAGAGGGTGTGCGCAGTTTGCGCCAATCGGGCCTCAGCAAGGTTCGCCTTGGCATTACTTCATTAGAAGAAGTACTTGCCTGCACTAACCAATAAACACACATGCTCTGCACACCACGTTTATCCACAATTAGCAATCCACTGCGGAGACAGCATGGCCACTAAAAAATCAGAAGTTAAAGATTTCGTCTTTGAATGGGAAGGCAAAGACCGCAACGGTAAAGTAGTGCGGGGCGAGCAACGTGCAGTGGGTGAGAATCAAGTCCAGGCCGCATTGCGACGCCAAGGTATTTTGACGACGAAGATCAAGAAGCGCCGCATGCGCTCGGGCAAAAGTATCAAGCCGAAAGATATCGCCATTTTTACCCGGCAGTTAGCGACCATGATGAAGGCGGGTGTGCCTTTATTGCAATCATTTGATATTGTGGGGCGGGGCAATACCAATCCTAGCGTTACCAAGTTGCTCAATGACATTCGCGTCGACGTAGAAACTGGCACCTCTTTGTCCGCTGCTTTTCGCAAACACCCCTTGTATTTTGACAATCTCTACTGTAACTTGGTAGAGGCTGGTGAAGCCGCCGGTATTTTAGAAGCCTTGTTAGACCGCCTCGCGGTCTATATGGAAAAAACTGAAGCCATTAAATCCAAAATTAAATCCGCTCTCATGTACCCCACCGCTGTGGTGGTAGTAGCGTTTGTGGTCGTTGCGGTGATTATGATATTTGTGATTCCCTCTTTCAAACAGGTGTTCACTTCTTTTGGGGCAGATTTGCCAGCACCCACGCTTTTTGTGATCGCCATCAGTGAATTTTTCGTCAAGTGGTGGTGGTTGATTTTTGGCGGTATAGGTTTTGGCATTTATTTTTTCATGCAGGCTTGGCAACGTAATGAGAAAGTGCAGCGCTTTATGGATCGCGTGCTACTGAAGGTTCCTGTGTTTGGCGGTCTAATCGAGAAATCATGCATTGCACGATGGACGCGAACATTGGCCACCATGTTCGCCGCCGGAGTACCTTTGGTAGAAGCGTTAGACTCAGTCGGGGGCGCGTCAGGAAATTCAAAGTATGCTGATGCGACAGTGAAAATTCAACAGGAAGTTTCTACCGGTACGTCGCTTACCGCAGCCATGACTAATGTCAACTTGTTTCCTTCCATGGTGATACAAATGACGGCTATTGGTGAAGAATCAGGCTCGATAGACCATATGCTAGGCAAAGCTGCTGACTTTTATGAAGCAGAAGTTGACGAAATGGTGGCCGGTCTTTCCAGCTTGATGGAACCCATCATCATCGTGTTCCTGGGCACCATCATCGGCGGCATCGTGGTGTCGATGTACCTGCCCATCTTCAAACTCGGCCAGGTGGTTTAATGCTGGACTCCGTGTGGGTGGACGCTGCATTGGTTGGCGTGCTTGGTTTGTTGGTTGGCAGTTTTTTGAATGTTGTGGTGCACCGGTTGCCCAAAATGCTGGAGGCGCAATGGGCAGCCGAGTGTGCAGAGCTCAGCGGTCAAGTACTGCCGGAGCAAACCAAATTCAATCTGATCGTCCCTCGCTCGCGTTGCCCAAAGTGTGGGCATGAAATTCGCTGGTATGAAAACATCCCTGTATTGAGTTTTCTTGCTTTGCGCGCTAAGTGCTCCTCCTGTGGCACGCGCATAGGGTTTCGCTACCCTGTCGTGGAGTTGATCACCGGTGCGCTATTCTTTTTTTGCGCTACCCGCTGGGGTTGGACAATGACCACAGCTGTTTGGTGCATTTTTTGTGCCACACTGGTAGCCCTAACCTGTATCGATTGGGATACCACGCTGCTGCCCGACGACATGACCTTGCCTCTGGTGTGGCTAGGCCTGATTGTGGCCGCCTTGCGTTGGAACCCTCTCACGACCCTGCCCGATGCCCTGTGGGGCGCTGTAGCAGGCTATTTATCCTTGTGGTTAGTCTATTGGGCGTTCAAGCTAGTCACCGGCAAAGAAGGTATGGGTTATGGCGACTTTAAGCTGTTTGCGGCTTTGGGGGCTTGGTTTGGGTGGCAAGCCTTGGTGCCTATTATTTTGATGGCTTCAGTGATTGGAGCCATCGTCGGAATAGTTATGAAATTTTCTAGTGGCTTGCGTGAAGGAGGCTATATTCCTTTTGGGCCATTTTTGGCAGGTGCCGGCTTTACGGCCTTGATATTTGGTCCGCAAACGATTTTGCGCGCCGTCGGTCTACAGTAAAGCGCTTACTATGCCTGATCTAAAGCGGCACATCTTGAAGCGCGCCGCTTAATTGGCATCCCAACACCTTCATGCCTCTCAAACTCGGTCTTACTGGCGGCATAGGCGGTGGCAAAAGTACCGTCGCTGCGATACTCTCTGGCCTCGGCGCTACAGTGCTGGATGCGGATGCCGTCTCGCGCCAAGCCAGTGCTGCCGGGGGCGCGGCTATCCCTGCCATTGCCCAGACCTTTGGCGCTGGATTCATTGCAGCAGATGGTAGCCTCGACCGGGATGCCATGCGAGCCTTGGTTTTTACCGATCCAGGTGCCAAGGCCAGACTGGAAGCCATTATTCACCCCATCGTGGGCCAGGAGATGGGTCGACTTGAGCAGCAGGCATTGGCTGCTGATTGCACCTTGCTAGTGTTCGATATCCCACTGCTTGTGGAGTCGTCTCGTTGGCGATCCCGTTTGGATTTGGTGATGGTGGTTGATTGCGAAATGGAGACTCAAATTCAGCGCGTGATGCATCGCAGTGGTTGGCGCCGCGAGCAAGTGCAACAGGCTGTGACTGCGCAAGCCAGCAGAACCTTGCGCCTGAGCGCAGCGGATGTTGTGATTTTCAACGAAGGTATCGATATTCACGCACTTGAACAGCTAGTCAGGCAATGGGCCCATCGCTTCGGGCTATGATGGTGCCTGACGAAAGCACCTCACGTGATAGTTTACGAATACCCTTTTAACGAACGCGCGCGCACTTACCTGCGCCTGGAGCACCTGTTTGAGCGCTTGGGCATACTGCTTGCGCGTGAATCCGCGCTGGACCACCATTTCGCCTTTGTCACTGTGTTTGAAATCATCGAGGTCGGAGCACGCTCCGACCTGAAATCTGAGATTCTCAAGGATCTGGAAAAACACAAGCAACAATTCAACGCCTACCGTGGCAATCCCGCTATCGCTGAAAGCGCGTTGGACGAGGTGGTGGGTCAGATAGAACATGCTTTTTCCGCCCTCAACGGCCAGTCGGGCAAGGTAGGCACCTCCCTGAACGATAACGAATGGGTTGTCAGCGTGCGCAGCCGCATAGGCATTCCTGCGGGCACCTGCGAATTTGATTTGCCCGCCTATTTCCACTGGCAGCACCTTAGCCTGGAACAGCGCCGCGCAGATCTCACGCGCTGGGCCTCCACGTTGTGGCCCCTGGCGCAATGCATCAACTTGCTACTCAAGCTTTTGCGCGACTCCGGTTCAGCCCAAAAAGTCATGGCGACCAACGGGCAATTCCAACAAACCCTGCCACAAGGGCGCAGCTTTCAGTTACTGCGCCTGCGCATTGACCCTGCTTTGGGCTTGATTCCCGAAATCAGCGGTAACCGGTTGATGGTTTCAGTGCGCTTGCTGCGTGGGGCAGGCGAAGACAAACTGCCTGTAGTCAGTGGTGAAGATGCCACTTTTGAGCTGACGTTGTGCGCATGAAAAAGACCACCGCCATGAGCACACCTACGTCTGTCAAATCAGCTTCTCCGACCGTCATTTGCCCGAGTTGTAAAGGCGATAGCATTTTTGCGCCGAGCAACAAATGGCGCCCGTTTTGCAGTGAGCGCTGCAAAGACCATGACTTTGGAGCCTGGGCCAGCGAATCGTTTCGCGTGCCCAGCGCTACACCTCCACCCGATGAAGTGTTTGGCGATGCCAAATACGAAAATCTACATTGAATTAGGCTGTAGCCCTTTAAAATATCGCGGGAGCAGCTATATATTTTGCAGCATATAAATGAATATACCCGGGCTTGACTGCCGTCATGGAAGTTTGACTGTCGCAGCCTGGACCGCACCGAACCATAAAAAAACCGCTCAACAGAGCGGTTTTTTTGCGAAGCTGGTTGAATTACTTCAACTTCACTTCTTTGTATTCCACATGCTTGCGAGCTTTGGGATCAAACTTGCTGATCAACATCTTCTCGGGCATGGTTTTCTTGTTTTTTGTTGTGGTGTAGAAATGACCGGTACCCGCTGTGGATTCCAGTTTGATTTTTTCACGTCCGCCTTTTGCCATGATTTTTTCTCCTAGAAATTAAGCTTGGCCACGTGCGCGCATGTCTGCGAGCACGGAATCAATACCGTTTTTGTCGATCAAACGCAAAGCAGCGTTGGAAATGCGCATGCGCACCCAACGGTTTTCGCTTTCGACGAAAAAGCGGCGGTACTGCAGGTTAGGCAAAAACCGGCGCTTGGTTTTGTTGTTGGCGTGGGACACATTGTTGCCCACCATGGGTTTCTTACCCGTTACTTCACAGACGCGTGCCATTCGGAGCACTCCTAAAGTCAAAATTAACGGCCTTCGCCGCACCTCGCACTGCCAAGTGTTGCGTAGCAACACCTGCAAGCGGTCTAGTCTTGCCCCTGCATGACGCAATACATCACGAAAGAAACAAGACGTTCCCATTTTCCGGGAAGCCTTCCATTATAGCCTGAAGGGCCTGGTTAGCCAAATTCACGGCCGTTACCGGCGCTATAAATGGCCTCCAGATACGTTTTTACGCCGTGTTTTGCTCCAAAAAGCGCTGGGCATCCAGGGCAGCCATACAGCCCGTGCCCGCGCTGGTGATAGCTTGGCGGTACACATGGTCCTGCACGTCCCCAGCGGCAAACACGCCAGGCACGCTAGTCATGGTGGCCATGCCCTGGTTGCCTGATTTGGTGATGATGTAGCCGTCTTTCATCTCCAGCTTGCCTTGGAAAATGTCCGTATTGGGCGAGTGACCAATAGCGATGAAGCAGCCTTTGAGCGTGAGGTCTTCCGTCGCACCGGTTTGCGTGCTTTTCAGGCGCACCCCGGTCACACCGCTGGCATCACCCAGCACTTCTTCCAAGGTGTTGAAAACTTTGAGCACAATCTTGCCTTCAGCCACTTTGGCCATCACTTTGTCCACCAGAATTGGCTCCGCCTTGAACTTGTCACGGCGGTGTACCAAATAGACTTTGCTGGCTATGTTGGACAGATACAACGCCTCTTCTACGGCGGTGTTGCCACCACCCACCACGCAGCAAATCTCGCCTCGGTAGAAAAAACCGTCGCAGGTCGCGCAGCCCGACACGCCCTTGCCCATAAAGGCCTCTTCGGACGGCAAGCCCAAGTATTTGGCCGACGCGCCGGTGGCCAAAATAAGTGAATCGCAGGTGTACTGACCGCTGTCACCCGTCAAGGTAAACGGGCGCTTGGAAAAATCGACCGCGTTGATGTGGTCAAAAATAATCTCCGTTTTAAAGCGCTCGGCATGCTCCAGGAAACGCTGCATCAACTCTGGGCCCTGCACGCCTTGGGCATCCGCGGGCCAATTGTCTACGTCGGTGGTTGTCATCAGTTGGCCACCTTGGGCCATTCCTGTGACCAGTACGGGGCTGAGGTTGGCGCGGGCAGCATATACGGCGGCAGAATAACCAGCTGGGCCTGAGCCCAAGATAAGCACTTTGGCGTGTTTCATAATATGGTGGGGATTTTTAAGTAAAAATTGTTGGAATTTAACGACAACTACGCTACAGTTGATGCTTACGATAGGATTATCAAGAACTTGTAACCATTACGGCTTAGATGAATACAGTAAATTGGTTCTACTTGTAAATATAGTCATGCGCGTGTGTGCTGGTTCAAATTATTAGAGGGTTAAACATGTCAATGTTATCGAATTTGGAGCTGATCCGCCGAGTACCGTTATTTTCCATGCTGACACCCAGCCAAGCCGAGTCTGTGGCTGATGCCGTCATCAAGCGGCGCTTCAAGCGTGGCGAGCTGATCGTAGAGCAGGGCAAAAAGTCCAACGCGCTGTTCATCATTTTGACAGGCCGCGCCCGCGTACTGACCACCGATGCCCGTGGCCGCGAAGTGATTTTGGCCAACCTCTCCCCGGGTGACTATATTGGCGAGATGAGCCTGATTGACAACGAGTCCCACTCTGCCAGCGTACGTGCCGAGGTGCAAACCGACGTGCTGATGCTGGGCCGCGTAGAGTTTGCCCGCTGCCTGCCCGAGAACACTTCCATGGCCTATGCCGTGATGAAAGGCCTGGTGCAACGCCTGCGCCATGCCGACCGCAAGATTGAGTCGCTGGCGCTGATGGATGTCTATGGACGCGTAGCCCGTGCGTTAATTGAAGCGGCAGAACCCGATGCCGACGGACAACTTGTGATCCGCGACAAAGTCTCGCGCCAAGACTTGGCCAAAATGGTCGGCGCCTCGCGCGAGATGGTCAGCCGCGTGATGAAAGACCTGGAAGAGCGTGGCTACATCGAAACGCTGGAAAACAACTCGGTGTTGATCAAAGAACGGCTCAACGCTTTAGGCTAAAGCGTGAGGTAACGGTCGCAAGACTTGTAAACCAAACCTCAGGGAGGTGAGGGGTTGAGATAAGGTAAGCTCACCGTAGCGATGACTTATTCTCTTGACACTCTCAAATCCGGTACCACCCCACAGCGCAACGCGCCCATGGGGCGTAAATTTGCCCACGAAATTGGCCTGATCATTGGCGCCGTAGCGCTGGTGTTTTGGTTGGTGGCACTGCTAAGCCACTCGCCAGCCGATGCCGCTTGGTCTACTTCTGGCTCTGGCGCGCCAGGCGCGGTGCGCAACTGGGGCGGCAAGCTGGGCGCTTGGCTCGCCGACAGCAGTTTTTACTTGCTGGGCTACTCGGTGTGGTGGTGCTTGCTGGCCTCTGGCTTGGCATGGCTCTCGTCTTTAAGCGATTGGCTGAGGGGCAACTTGCCCAGCGGCAGTGCGCACAAAACCCATGCCAGCGACGATGGCCATGCACATGCGGTGCTCGGCCTGCCCCCCCGCGCCATATTTTGGCTAGGCCTGGGGGTGCTCCTGGTGGCCAGTTGTTTGCTGGAATGGTCGCGCCTTTACCGCTTTGAGCCACGCTTGCCAGGACATGCGGGTGGTGTATTGGGCTACGTGGTGGGCAGTTTCACTGTGAAATGGCTTGGCTTTACCGGCTCGGCCTTAGTGGGTATTGCGGCTGGCGTAGTGGGCGCGGCGTGGGCCTTTGGTTTTTCTTGGGCGCGTTGGGCTGACGGCCTGGGTGCCTGGCTTTACCAGCTGTGGGAGCAGCGCCGCGAAAAGCGCGAAGTAGCGCAAGACATTGCCATGGGCACCCAGGCTGCCCGTGAGCGCGAAGAAGTGGTCAGCGTCGAGCGCGCCGAGAGCGAAGAGCTGCACCCTGCACCCCTCATCATGCCAGTGGCCCAGCGCCCGATGCTGGAGCCCACCTTCGTCGATGTATTGGTGGATGTACCCCAAAGCACACGCGTCGCCAAAGAGCGCCAAAAACCCCTGTTCAGCGAGATGCCCGACAGCAAACTGCCGCAGGTCGATTTGCTGGACGGCGCGCAGTTGCGCCAAGAAACCGTTGCGCCCGAAACGCTGGAGATGACCAGCCGGATGATTGAGAAAAAACTCAAAGACTTTGGCGTCGAAGTGCGTGTGGTGGCGGCCCTGCCCGGCCCCGTCATCACGCGCTATGAGATTGAGCCTGCTACTGGCGTGAAAGGCTCGCAAGTGGTGGGCTTGGCGCGCGATTTGGCGCGCTCGCTGTCTTTGGTGTCGATCCGCGTGGTGGAGACCATTCCGGGCAAAAACTACATGGCTTTAGAGCTGCCCAACGCCAAACGCCAAAGCATCAAGCTGTCTGAGATTCTCGGCTCGCAGGTCTACAACGAAGGCAAGTCCCTGCTCACCATGGGCCTGGGCAAAGACATCATGGGCGCGCCCATCGTGGCCGACCTGGCCAAGATGCCGCATGTGCTGGTAGCAGGCACCACCGGCTCGGGCAAATCGGTGGGTATCAACGCCATGATTTTGAGCCTGCTGTACAAGGCAGAAGCCCGCGACGTGCGCATGCTGATGATCGACCCCAAGATGCTGGAGATGAGCGTCTACGAGGGTATTCCACACCTGCTATGCCCCGTGGTGACCGACATGCGCCAGGCGGCGAACGGCCTGAACTGGTGCGTGATGGAGATGGAACGCCGCTACAAGTTGATGAGCAAAATGGGCGTGCGCAACCTGGCCGGCTACAACGTGAAGATGGACGACGCCAAAGCGCGTGGCGAGTTTATCTATAACCCTTTCTCCCTCACACCCGACAGCCCAGAGCCGCTGGAGCGCCTGCCCCACATCGTGGTGGTGATCGACGAGTTGGCCGACCTGATGATGGTGGTGGGCAAAAAGATCGAAGAGCTGATCGCCCGCCTGGCGCAAAAAGCCCGCGCCGCTGGTATTCACCTGATTTTGGCCACCCAACGCCCCAGCGTGGACGTGATTACCGGCCTGATCAAGGCCAACATCCCCACCCGCATCGCCTTCCAGGTCAGCAGCAAAATCGACAGCCGCACCATCCTCGACCAAATGGGCGCCGAGGCCCTGCTGGGCATGGGCGACATGCTTTACATGCCCAGCGGCACCGGCCTGCCGATTCGCGTACACGGGGCCTTTGTCAGCGACGAAGAGGTCCACCGCGTTGTAGCGTATCTGAAGCAACAAGGCGAGCCCAATTACATTGAGGGCGTGCTGGAAGGCGGAACTGTGGACGACGAAGGCAGTCTGATAGAGGGCGAAGGAGGCGGTGGGGAAAAAGACCCGATGTATGACAAAGCCGTGGACATCGTGCTGAAGAACCAAAAGGCCAGCATCTCCTTGGTGCAGCGGCATTTGAGCATTGGCTACAACAAAGCCGCCAACTTGCTGGAGGCGATGGAAAAGGCTGGCCTGGTCACCGCCATGAACGGCCGCGGGCAGCGCGAGATTTTGGTGCCTGGTAGGCACGAGTAATCCGCGTGGGTGCACTGTAGCGTGAAGTGGTTTAGGTAAGTCGCATGGGTATGTCAGACGAGTAAGCAGAGTTGTAAACACCCTTGGGTGAACGTGAAGGATGCAGTCATGAGAAATTTAATAGCTATTTTTTTAATAGCTGCTCCCGCGACATTTTGCTGGGCTAGTGGCCTGGAAAGCTTGGAAAGCTTCCTCAAATCCACACAGTCTGGCCGCGCCGAGTTCACCCAAACTGTGACTTCGCCGGGCCGCGACGGCCAAGCCCCCAAGGTCAAAACCAGCACCGGCAACTTCGAGTTCGCCCGCCCCAACCGCTTCAAGTTCGTCTACAAAAAACCTTTTGAGCAAACCCTGGTAGCCGACGGCCAAACCCTGTGGATGTACGACGTAGACCTGAACCAAGTCACTAGCAGCAAACAAGCCGCTGTGCTGGCCAACACGCCCGCAGCCATCATCGCCTCGTCGTCCGATCTCAAATCACTGGAGCAAAACTTCAGCCTCAAATCTGCCCCCGACCAAGACGGCCTGAGCTGGGTGCTGGCCACCCCCAAAGCCAAAGAGGGCAGCCTGCAAAGCATCCGCGTCGGCTTTAAAACGGCGGGGGGCGAGCTGGCCGCACTCGACATTTTGGACAGCTTTGGCCAGCGCTCGGTGCTGAAGTTTCAAAAAGTAGAGGCCAACATTGCTTTGGCACAGGACACCTTCAACTTCAAAGCCCCAGCGGGTGTGGACGTGGTCAAGCAGTAAAACATATGCTATGTATTAAGTAGCTGCTCCCGCGATATTCTATTGGTCTGCCGCCTGATTGGCACCTGAAAAACAGGTCAAAAACACGATTTGGGAGGGCTCAGGAGGCTCTGAAAGCCTGAAAATCGGCAGAAAACCGAAAATTTGGCATTTTTAGAGCCTTTTTTAGATACGTATCGGGCTGCGAGCCAATAGAACATCGCGGGAGCAGCTACGAAATATGTAGTGCGAAAAACGCAGAAGTAGCATCAACAGCGTGGGCCCAGCGGCGTCGGGAGTGAGGCCACAACTCAAACGCCAGTGCCGCCTAGGGTGCTTCGTAGCTCAGGACTTCTGCTTCGCCGACAAGGCCATCGTTTTGACCTACAGCCGCCTAAAATGCTGTGCATGACCCAAGCCCCCCCTACCCACATGCCGCTGGCCGAGCAGTTGCGACCCAAAACGCTGGGCGAGGTGATTGGGCAGCAGCACTTGCTAGGCGAGGGTATGTCGCTGCGAGTGGCGTTTGAATCTGGGGTGCCGCACAGCTGCATTCTGTGGGGGCCGCCGGGGGTGGGCAAGACGACGATTGCGCGGCTGATGGCCAGTGCGTTTGATGCGCACTTTATTACCATCAGCGCCACGCTGGGCGGGGTGAAAGACATTCGGGAGGCAGTTGAGCAAGCCACCATCTGGCGTGACCAAGGCAGGCGTACGATCATGTTTGTAGACGAGGTGCACCGCTTTAACAAAAGCCAGCAGGATGCTTTTTTGCCGCATGTGGAAAGCGGGCTGTTCACCTTTATTGGTGCCACCACCGAGAACCCCAGCTTTGAGGTGAACTCGGCCCTGCTGTCCCGCGCGGCCGTGTATGTGCTGCAACCCTTAAAAGACGATGATTTAGAACAAATAATGGCCCGAGCCCAACAAAATATCGCGGGAGCAGCTATAGAACCTGTAGCAGTAAAGAAACTTGTAGCCTATGCCGATGGCGATGCACGCCGCCTGCTGAACACGCTGGAGACGCTGTTTGTAGCGGCTGACAAAGAGAAAATCACCAGCATCACCAACGCGTGGCTGACCAAGGTGCTGGGCCAGCAAATGCGCCGCTACGACAAGGGCGGCGAACAGTTTTACGACACCATCAGCGCGCTGCACAAAAGCGTGCGCGGCTCTGACCCTGACGCCGCCCTGTACTGGCTGGTGCGCATGCTCGACGGCGGGGCCGAGCCCAAATACATGGCGCGCCGCTTGATCCGCATGGCGGCGGAAGACATCGGCCTGGCCGACCCGCGCGCCCTGCAAATTGCGCTCAATGCAGCTGAAGTGTACGAGCGCCTGGGCAGCCCAGAGGGTGAGCTGGCGCTGGCCGAGTGTGCGATTTACCTGGCCATTGCGCCCAAAAGCAATGCCGTGTACACCGCCTACAACGAGGCCCGCGCCTGGATTAAAAAAGACGGCACCCGCCCGGTGCCCATGCACCTGCGCAACGCCCCCACCAAGCTGATGAAAGAGCTGGACTATGGCAAGGGCTACCGCTACGCGCACAACGAAGACGGCGGCTTTGCGGCAGGTGAGACCTATTTACCCGAGGGCATGCACAACGAGTTTTACCGCCCGGTAGAGCGCGGGCTGGAGATCAAAATAGCTGATAAGCTACGTGAACTGAAGAAACTCAATAATAAGAAAAACTAATATTAAAATAATGCAGCTGATACGGCTGGTACCTTGAGGGTAAACCCCGCCGTATCGAGGAAAGCGAGGCCTCGCGCAGGCATAGCCCTTGGCTACAATCCCCCCACCAACCCGCCTATGGCGACCACAAGTCAAAATTTGGCGGGTTTTTTGCTAGCCAGAATTAGCATCACAGGTGCATACTGGCTTTACATCTCGGAGAACAATATATGGAAATTTTGCTGCAACAGATCATCAACGGTCTGGTCCTCGGCAGTATGTACGCCCTAGTCGCTCTCGGCTACACCATGGTGTACGGCATTATCAACCTGATCAATTTTGCCCACGGCGAGGTGCTCATGGTGGGCGCGCTGACCAGCTGGAGTGTGATTGGCATGATGAAAGAATCCATGCCCGGCACCCCCGGCTGGCTGATTTTGCTGCTGGCCCTCATCATTGCCTGCGTGGTCTGCGCGGTGCTGAACTTCACAATTGAGAAGGTGGCCTACCGCAGCTTGCGCAACAGCCCCCGCCTAGCCCCTTTGATCAGCGCCATTGGTATGAGCATTTTGCTGCAAACCCTGGCCATGATCATCTGGAAGCCCAACTACAAGCCCTACCCCAACCTGCTGGCATCGGTGCCCTATGACATTGGCGGCGCGGTGATCACGCAGACGCAAATCATCATCCTGGCCACCACGGTGATCTCCTTGTCGGTGCTGATGTACATCGTGAACCGCACCAGCTTGGGGCGGGCCATGCGCGCCACGGCCGAGAACCCGCGCGTGGCGGCCCTGATGGGGGTGAAACCCGATGTGGTGATCTCGGCCACCTTCGTGATCGGCGCCATTTTGGCCGCCATTGCCGGGGTGATGTGGGCTGCCAACTACGGCACGGTCAACCACACCATGGGCTTTTTGCCCGGTCTTAAAGCCTTCACCGCAGCCGTGTTTGGCGGCATTGGTAACCTGGCAGGCGCGGTGGTGGGCGGTGTGCTGCTGGGTTTGATCGAATCTCTGGGTGCGGGCTACTTGGGCACCCTCACCGGCGGCGTGTTGGGCAGCCATTACGTCGATATTTTGGCCTTTGTGGTGCTGATTTTCATGTTGACCTTGCGCCCCTCGGGCCTGCTGGGTGAACGTGTGGCAGACCGCGCTTAACCCCCGGGAGACACAAAAATGACTACATGGTTTGATTCTCTGCAAGGCAAGCAGCGCACGACGTTCTATGTTTTTTGCGCCATGGCGCTGCTGGTGCTGCCGCTGATCGTGCAGCAAGCAGGCAGCGGCTGGGTGCGTATTTTGGACGTGGCCTTGCTCTACATTTTGCTGTCGCTCGGCCTGAACATTGTGGTGGGCAACGCCGGCCTGCTTGACTTGGGCTTTGTGGCGTTTTACGCGCTGGGAGCCTACATCTACGCCCTGCTGGCCTCGCCACATTTAACCGACACCTTCCCCGCTATTGCGGCCATGTTCCCCGGTGGTTTGCATTTGCCTATCTGGGCGGTGATTCCTCTGGCCGCCCTGCTGGCAGGCATGCTGGGCGTGCTGCTGGGCGCGCCTACGCTCAAGCTGCGCGGTGACTACCTGGCTATCGTCACTTTGGGTTTTGGCGAGATCATCCGCGTGTTCCTCAACAACCTGGACCACCCGGTCAACATCACCAACGGGCCCAAAGGTATCAACCAAATCGATTCGGTCAAGTTTTTTGGCCTGGATCTGGGTAAACGGGTGGAGGTGTTTGGCTTCACCATCGCTAACGTGTCGCTCTACTACTACCTGTTTTTAGCCTTGGTCATCTTGGCTATTTTCCTTTGCTACCGCTTGGAAAAGTCGCGCATTGGCCGCGCCTGGATGGCGATTCGGGAAGACGAAATTGCCGCCAAGGCCATGGGCATCAACACCCGCAATATGAAGCTGCTGGCCTTTGGCATGGGCGCTACATTTGGGGGGGTGTCGGGGGCGATGTTTGCCCCGTTCCAGGGCTTTGTGTCGCCCGAGTCGTTCTCGCTGATGGAGTCGGTGATGATTGTGGCCATGATCGTGCTGGGTGGCCTGGGGCATATTCCAGGTGTGATTTTGGGCGCGCTGCTGCTGTCCTCGTTGCCGGAGGTGCTGCGCTATGTCGCTGGCCCCTTGCAGGCCATGACCGATGGCCGCCTGGACGCTTCCATCCTGCGCCAGTTGCTGATCGCCTTGGCCATGATCACCGTGGTGCTACTCAAGCCTAAAGGCTTGTGGCCCTCGCCAGAGCATGGCAAGTCTTTGCAAAACGCACCGAAATAGGGAGAACTCAATGAACACCGCAGAACCGCTTCAAGGTGCGAAGACCCTCATGGGGGGCAGCGCCGACCATGCAATGACCAGCGTGGGGGCACTATGACTTCAGACACAGTTCTCAAAGTAGGCGGCGTCTCCAAACGCTTTGGCGGCCTGCAGGCCTTAAGCGATGTAGGCATCACCATCCAGCGCGGCCAGGTGTACGGCCTGATCGGCCCCAACGGCGCAGGCAAAACCACCTTCTTCAACGTGCTGACCGGCCTGTACACGCCCGACAGCGGCAGCTTTGAGCTGGCAGGCAAGCCCTACACGCCTAGCGCGGTGCATGAGGTGGCCAAGGCAGGCATTGCACGCACCTTCCAAAACATCCGCTTGTTCAACGAAATGACGGCCTTGGAAAACGTGATGGTAGGCCGCCATGTGCGCACCCACGCGGGCGTGCTGGGCGCGCTGTTTCGCACCCCCGCTGCGCGGCAGGAAGAAGCCGCCATTGCCAAGCGCGCCCAAGAGCTGCTGGACTACGTAGGCATAGGCAAGTTTGCCGACTACAAAGCCCGCACACTAAGCTACGGCGACCAACGCCGCCTGGAAATTGCCCGGGCGCTTGCCACCGACCCGCAGCTGATTGCGCTGGACGAGCCCGCCGCAGGCATGAACGCCACCGAGAAGGTACTGCTGCGCGAGCTGATCGACCAGATCCGCAAAGACAACCGCACTATTCTGTTGATTGAGCACGACGTGAAGCTGGTGATGGGCCTGTGCGACCGCGTGACCGTACTGGACTATGGCAAGCAAATTGCCGAAGGCACGCCTGCTGAAGTGCAAAAAAATGAAAAAGTGATTGAAGCCTACTTAGGCGCAGGCCACGCCTGAAGAGGAACTGACAACATGACTGAACAAAGCAACAAAGTCCTGCTCAAGGTATCGGGCCTCAAAGTGTCTTACGGTGGCATCCAGGCCGTCAAGAGCGCAGACTTTGAAGTTCGTGAGGGCGAGCTGGTCACCTTGATAGGCTCCAACGGTGCAGGTAAAACCACCACCATGAAGGCCATCACCGGCTCACTGGCTGCCGCTGGGGGCACGATTGAATACTTGGGCCAAAACATCGCTGGCAAAGGCTCGTGGGACTTGGTCAAACAAGGCTTGGCCATGGTGCCCGAAGGGCGCGGCGTGTTCGCCCGCATGACGATTACCGAGAACTTGCAGATGGGTGCCTACATTCGCACCGACAAGGCCGAGATCGCCAACGACATCGACAAAGTGTTTGGCATTTTTCCCCGCCTCAAAGAGCGTAAAGACCAGTTGGCTGGCACCATGAGTGGTGGCGAGCAGCAAATGCTGGCCATGGGCCGCGCGCTGATGAGCCGCCCCAAGGTGCTGCTGCTGGACGAGCCTTCCATGGGCCTGTCGCCCATCATGGTGGACAAGATTTTTGAAGTGGTGCGCGACGTGTACGCCCAAGGCGTCACCGTGCTGCTGGTAGAGCAAAACGCCAGCCGCGCCCTGAGCATAGCCAACCGGGGCTACGTGATGGAGTCGGGCCTGATCACCATGAGTGGCGAGGCCAAGCAACTTTTGAACGACCCGAAAGTGCGGGCAGCTTATTTGGGCGAGTAAATTTGTCGCATCAATCTGTGGCAAATCGCACGCACTTGTAGGGCGGGTATTGGCCCAGCCCTCATAATGTGACTTATCACACAACAGTGCAAAAACAATCGTAACAAGTACCCAATTTACAACTAAAGTCTGGCCTTGCCATTCACTGCGGCATGTGGCGCGCAGAAGGCAGACTTAAAAAGTAAATTTTGTGCTGAGACATTTTCTCCTTTGCTGTTGGTTGCTATGCGCTGGTTTATGGGCGCCGCAAATGGCCACGGCCCAAGAGTTGGGCAAGCTGTTTGATGACAGCACCACGCTCAAGCTGGCGGCCCCCTTGCAGTGGCAAGCTCTTCCCAAAGGGGCGGCACGCAACCCCAACGAATTTACCGATGCCGCCCGCGCCAAGGGCTTTGTAGACTTGGCCCCGGGCGCTGGGCTGCCCACTGCACCCGAGCGTGACGTGTGGCTGCGTTTTGCACTGCCCGCTACCGCCACTGCCCAAACTTGGTATCTGCGTATTCCGCGTATGCAGCTGGAGCAGGCCACCTTGTATTTTCAAAACGAGCAAAGCGGCTGGATGACATTGACTGCAGGCGAGAACATAGCCGTCAACCACTGGCCTGTGCCGACCCGCTTGCCCAGCTTCGAGTTGTCCACCCGCGCAGACCACCCGCAAACCTATTACCTCAAGCTGGAACATCGCGCTCCCATTTCCGAGCGACCCGAGTTGATCAGCCCCAGCGAATACATCAATTCGGCCTCCCTGGTGGGTGGCATTGTGGGTTTGATGCTGGGGCTGTTTGGCCTATTGACCGCGCTGGGCCTGGTCTCCATGCGGATGAACCGCAATCTGGATTTTGCGTGGTTTGCTTTGATGGTGTTTTCACTGCTTTTGACACAACTCGTATTGATAGGTTTTGCCGGCCTGCGCTTGTGGCCAGACAGCGTTTACCTCAATAAAGTGATGGGGGTGATAGTGCCTCTGTGGACCTTGGCTGCCAGCACCTGGTTTGTGGTCAAGGTCAGCTATGCCAAAGAGGCCTTTGCCCGCATTTACCAAATATCGCTGGCCTTGATCGCGCTGCTACTCGCAGGCTCGCTCGCGTTTGCGGTCATGCAAAACAACCTGCCGCGCATGGGCCTGACCGTGCTGGCCGCTGTGGCCATGCTGTGGAATCTGGGTGCATTGGCGTGGATGGCTTGGCGCTCCCAGCCATGGTTGTGGTTGATGGTGGGCGGCTTTGCACCGCTCACACTGTCGATGTTGGCCCGTTTGTCCTATAACTTTGGCTGGATCGCCCACGTCGAGGTTGCGCAGCTCTTGAGCGTTATCACTGGCTGTGTTGGCATGATGGTGGTGTACGCAGGCTTGGTGCTGCGCAACAAAGAGAGCTCAGCGGCGCTGGAGCGTGAATCAGCGCTGGCACACACCGACATGTCTACCGGTTTATCCTCCGCCCGTATCGCCATTACCCGTTTGCCCCTGGTGCTGGCCCGCAGCGCCCGCTTTGAAGAGCCTTGCGGCGTCATCATGCTGCGTTGGCTGGACTACAACAAGCAAGTAGACAATTTGTCATCGGCCCAACGTGGTGCGGTGCTGTCGCATTTGGGTGCGCGCTTGCGCCGCCTGGCGCGCAACATTGACACCGTGGCACGTTTGGACGATGACCATTTTGTCTACCTGGTGGAGTCGCCCGTATCGCGCGACATGCTCACCGCGCTCAGCACTAAAATTATCACCACCTGTTTGCGACCCACCCGCACCCTCAGCGATGGCGACGTGTACAACGTGCATTTGGCAGTCTGGACACCGACTGACAAAGGCATTTCAGCCAATGAAGTGATGGAGTCGCTGCGCACGCGCTTGAACCAAATGAGCCATGGCACACCGCGCAAAATGCAGTTTGTAGATTCACCGCTGAGCTCGCGCCCGGGTGAAATGGCCGCAGAGATAGATCCTGTGAAACGCAGACAAGACCTGGTAGCCAAGATTGACGCGATCGAAGCCAATCCGATTGAGCCCCGACTTGCACCAGTGCAAAACGCAAGCCTAATTGCACCACCCAAATCACGGGGCAATGTGCCGGTCAGGCCTTAGTCTACTTTTGCGCCACTGGCCTTGACCGGCTTTTCGTATTTGGCTAGCTCGCGCAGCATCATGGCGCCAAACTGCGCGCTGCTGCTGGCCACGGGCTCGGCCATCAGGCTGGCGAAGCGGGTTTTGGTGGCCTCTTGGCCTAGTGCCTCCACAAATGCTTTATTGTATTTTTCTACCAGCTCTGGCGGCGTGCCTTTGGGCGCCACCAAGCCCCACCAGGTGTCTACTTCAAAACCTTTGAGGGTGTCGCCCACAGCGGGCACATCAGGCAGGGCTGTGTGGCGCTGGGCACTGGTCACTGCCAGCGCTTTGAGCTTGCCTGCGCGGATGTTGGGCGCGGCAGTGGCCAGATTGTCAAAGTTAAAGTCCACCTGGCCTGAGAGCAGGGCCAACTGGGCCGGGTTGCCGCCGTTGTAGGGGATGTGCACGGCAAACACGCCCGCTTGCTGCTTGAACATCTCACCCGCCAAATGGCCACCACTGCCGTTGCCGCCGCTGCCGTAGTTGAGCTTGCCGGGGTTCGCTTTGGCATAGCGCACCAGGTCGGCCAGGGTGTTGATGTTCAGCCGTGCCGCGGTGTCGGTGTTCATCACCAGCACGTTGGGTACGCGCACCATTTGCGTGATGGGCGCAAAGTCTGTGGCCGCGTTGTAAGGCATCTTGCTGTACAGCCAAGGGTTGATAGCGTGGGTGGCCAGCGCGGCGATGCCAATGGTCAAACCATCGGGCGCGGCCTTGGCCACCGCATCGGCTCCAATGTTGCCACCTGCGCCGGGCTTGTTGTCGATGATGACCGTGCCCAGGCTGTCTTTCACCCGTTCGGCCAGCACGCGGGCCGTCACGTCGATCGGGCCACCGGCTGCGTAGGGTACGACCAAGCGGATTGTCTTTTGTTGTGCCAAACTGCCTGTAGCCCAGCAGAATATCGCGGCGCAAGCTATAGTTTTAAGAGCTAATCGATGCATAGAAGATGGCGTGTACATGCTTGGCCTCAGAGATGGACAGATGTGGGCGGGGGGTCGTAGCGAGCTTGAGAATGCGGCCGAAGAAACTAGGCCTTCGCCTTGTCAGCCTCGGTGGTGAATGAATCTGCAAAAAACTCGTCTTCGGGCAAACCGCATTTTCCAATATAGTCGGCCTTGGCCGAGTCCACCACAATCGGCGCGCCACAGGCGTAGACCTGATGGCCACTGAGATTGGGGTGGTCTTGCATCACGGCTTGGTGCACAAAGCCCGTGCGGCCTGTCCAAGCGTCTTCAGCGGTGGCGTTGGAAATGACGGGGATGTAGGTCAGGTTGGGCATCTCGGCCACCTTGGCCATCACCCAGTCGTGCATATACAGGTCCTCGGGGCGGCGGCCACCCCAGTACAGCACGGCGGGGCGCTTGATGTTTTTAAACTGCATGTGCTCAATCAAGGCCTTGATGGGCGCAAAGCCGGTGCCGGACGCCAGCAGCACCATCGGCTTGTCCGAGTCGCGCAAATAAAAGCTGCCAAACGGTCCTTCGATGCGCAAAATTTCTTTTTCCTTCATCGCGCTGAAAACATGGTCGGTGAACTTGCCGCCGGGCGTGTGGCGGATGTGCAGCTCAATGGTGGGCGAGCCCGCCACCAAGGTGTGCGGCGCATTGGCCATGCTATAGCTGCGCCGTGCGCCGTCGCGCAGCAAAAACTCTACGTACTGGCCGGCGTGGAACTGCATCACGTCGTTGGCGGGCAGCTGCAGCGTGAGCAGCATCACGTCGGGCGATTTTTTCTCTAGCAGGGTGACGCGTGAGGGCATCTTTTTGATCGGCATGGCCCCCACTTCGGTGACCTGGCGGCTCTCCAGCACCACGTCGCTGTGCGGCACGCCGCAGCAGGTGAGCACATAGCCATTGGCTTCTTCTTCATCGCTCAGCGCTTTGCTTTGGTGCGGGCCGTGTACCACGATGCCCTGGAGTTTTTTGCATTTGCAGGAGCCGCATGCCCCGTCTTTGCAGCCATAGGGCATGCCTATGCCTTGCGCAATGCCTGCGGCCAAAATGGCCTGGTCTGGGTTGACGGTGAAGCTGCGGCCACTGGGCTGCACGGTAACGGTAAACGACATAGGGGTTCCTGAAACTTTGCCTGCGCCAGGTAGGGCAGCGCAGGTCTTGGTATGCTTGAAGGCTCTCCTGCAGGTGTGTCCCGCAGATTCTTTTTGCTAATCCCCTATTTTGCCTTCAAACCAATCCCCTTTAGGTGCGCGGCCTCGCCGCTTTCGCCAAGCCCGCATTTTGATCGTCGGCTGCGGCGACGTGGGTCTGCGCGTGGCGCGGGATCTCAATAGCTCCCCTGCAGGTCGTTTGAGCCCGCGCGCCAGGGTCATCGCATTGACCTCAACACCCAGCCGGGTCGCTGAGCTGCGTGCCTGGGGCGTCACGCCGCTCGTCGGCAATTTAGACAGCCCCGCTACTTTGGCACGCCTGTCGGGCATTGCCACCCGCGTGATTCACATGGCCCCGCCACCCAGCGAGGGCCTGGCTGCGCGCGGTGCGGGCCAAACGGCCCAGTGGTGGCGCGACCCACGCACCCAGCACTTGCTGCAAGCACTGCGCAGGCGCACGGCACCGCTGAGCATCGTCTACGGCTCCACCAGCGGTGTGTATGGCGACTGCGGCGGCGCGTGGGTAAGCGAGGCGCGCCCCGTGCAGCCGCACACCCCGCGCGCCCAGCGCCGGGTAGATGCCGAGCGCCAGCTGCGCCACTACGGCCGCGCCAGCGGTGTACGCGCCAGCATCTTGCGCATCCCTGGCATCTACGCCCCCGACCGCGAGGGCGGCACCCCGCGCGCGCGCCTGCTCAAAGGCACGCCCGTGCTGCGTGCTGAGGACGACGTGTACACCAACCACATCCACGCCGATGACCTGGCCCGCGCAACAGTAGCCGCCCTGTGGCGCGGCAAAGCGCAGCGCGTTTACAACGTAAGCGACGACACGCAGCTCAAAATGGGCGACTATTTCGATGCCGCCGCTGACCTGTACAACCTGCCCCGCCCGCCCCGCGTGGGCCGCGATGCAGCGCAAGACCAGCTGCCGCTGATGCTGCTGTCGTTTATGAGTGAGTCGCGCAGACTAGACAACACGCGAATGAAAGAAGAGCTGCGTTTGGTACTGCGCTATGGTGATGTACAGGCCGGTTTGCGTGCTGGCTTGGAACCCGAGTTGCTTCTTATTTAATAGCTGTTCCCGCTATATTTCATTGGCCTGCAGCCTGGTTATATGTAGAAATTTCGCAAATTCAAGAAAAAGCGTATTCTGTAGGCTTGGCGCTTGTATCCAATATCTGTCCACCGCAGGAGATCATCATGTTTGGGCTAATCCGCTTGCATTTGAGTTTGATTCTTGTAGCGATGGCGATATCCGTCAGCGCCGCTCCTGGCGAGCCTACCCGCGCGCAAGCCCTGAGCGCTTTGGAGTCACCCACAGTGCGGGCACGTTATGAAGGGGTGGTAAGGCTAGGTGATATTGGCACCATGGCCGATGCCAATGTGCTGGCCAAGCGCCTGCATGACGACGATGTACGCGTTCGCTCTGCTACCACCGCTGCGCTGTGGCAAATCTGGAGCCGCTCGGGCGATGCGGCCATTGATACGCTGTACCAACGCGGCGTGCAAGAAATGCAGGACGCTCGCTTGCCCGAAGCCGTGGCGACGTTCACCAGCATCATCCAAAAGAAGCCCGCTTTTGCCGAGGCCTGGAACAAGCGCGCTACGCTGCACTACATGATGGGCGCGTTTGAGCTATCGCTCAAAGACTGCGATGAAGTCATCAAACGCAACCCCCACCACTTTGGCGCTCTGTCGGGATATGGTCAAATTTACCTGCGCCAGGGCGATCTTGATCGCGCACTCAGCTATTTTGAACGCGCTCAGGCCGTCAACCCCAGCCTACCCGGCGTGGCCGACACGATTACGCAACTACAGCAAAAATTGCAGGACAAGCAGCGGCGTATGATTTAAAGACGGTCTAGACATTTAAGAGGCACAAGCATATCCAGCTTGGCAGGCAAGCGGTGAGCGAACGGGAGTGCGCTGCAAAAAACTTACGCAAACACGCGCACAGTTTATGTAGCCATCATCAGTCCCCGCCGCGCCTTGCTACAGTTTTTTCATCCCACTCCCATTCACTCGCCGCGTTCTGGCGTTTGCACATTCCACGCGTGTAACCATGAGTACAATGCATTTCACAAAGGAACATCTATGGCTACCAAAGTATTTATCTCTTGGAGCGGACCTCTTAGCCAGAGACTTGGGCAAGCTCTCCACAATTGGCTACCGTCCGCACTTCAATTCGTTAAACCATGTTTCTCCCCTGAAGATATCGAGAAAGGTGCCAAGTGGGGTTCGGAGATTTCGAATGAATTGGAGAGTTCCAACATTGGCATTATTTGTCTAACTTCAGACAACACCGAAAAACCATGGATATTGTTTGAAGCTGGCGCGTTATCTAAAAGTCTCGAACGAAGTCTCGTCTGCACTCTTCTATTTGGCATGGAAAACTCGGATGTCAAGGGACCATTGACGAGCTTTCAGGCGACCCGTTTTACTAAAGAAGACTTTAAACGCTTATTCGCAACAATTAACAGTGCAGCTAGTGAGTCCAGGCTCGAAACAACTGTCCTCGATAACGTATTCGAGATGTGGTGGCCTAGGCTTGAAACAGAAATTGATTCAATCCTGAAATCCAATGATAAAGGCGCAAAGAAAAAGCACCGTTCTGATCGTGACATTCTCGAAGAACTTCTCGAACTTAGTCGAATGAACTCTTCAAGATCGGTTCAACCGCGAATCTCAGAGCGTGCCGTTATGGATCTTATTGAGCCACTGGACGAACTCCAGTTTGTACTTAATAATGAAAAGGACAAAATTGGAATGCGTATTCTCGAACGCCTGGATCGCCCGCTTCGGCACTTATGCTTAGAAGCAGGTGTACCAGAACTTTATGAGCGTTTTCGCATGGGAAATCGCAAATCTCTCCGGCCCCCAAGTGTGGACCCGGAACTTTTACGTGACTTTGTATCCCGATCTATCTATGCAAAAGATATAAAAGAAGCTGGCAATTAAATTTCAACGCTGCAACATTTGTAGACATTCACCTTGTACCGTGCCTTAGAACCGTCGCCAGTAAGCGTCCGGCAAACCCATCTTGAAAGTTCAGCGCCAGACCAGCAGACTCAGCGTTTTTCAAGGAGCGTTTGAGTTATGTCGGATAAAGTATTTAGC
>JAYVDN010000213.1:0-2075 GCA_043749385.1 Polaromonas sp. | reverse complement strand
CAGCGGATCCAGCAGCAGCTCTTTGATGATGGCATCGAGAGGTTTTTTCTCCACCCGCTCCAGCACCAGGCCCAGCACGTCTACGGCTATCGAGTATTCCCACGCAGTGCCAGGCTGGTGGGCTAGCGGAATTTGACCTAGATTTTTCAGCATGTCCTCAGTGGTGATATCTGCCTCGCGCGCTTCGATATTCAAATCGTCATAGAGTTTTTTAATGCGCGGCGATTTGGCCGCGCCGCCATAGACAAAACCGGCCGTGTGGCGCATCACATCTTGCACCCACAGCGGGCGCGTGAGCGGCACGTCGCCGTTGGCGGTCTCCACCTTGAGGTCTTTCAGCTCGGGCAGCCACTGCACCAGCGGGTCGTTGAGCTTGAGCTTGCCTTGCTCTACCAGCATCATGGCCGCAGTGGTGACGATGGGCTTGGTCATGGACGCCAAACGAAACAACGTGTCTTTAGTCATCGGCTTGGTCTTGGCAGCATCTTGAAAACCGTGCGACTCAAAATGCGTGACGCGACCATTGCGCGCTACCATAGTGACGGCCCCGGGAAAGACGCCTTGGTCAATTTGGCTTTGCATCGACCCGGAGATACGGCTTAGCCGTGGTTCAGAGAATCCCTCAACCAGAACTTCGCCTTGCGCAAAAGCGGCATGCGTGGACGCAATTGCCAGCCATAAAGTTGCAGCTCTCAAAGGGCTAAAAATATATGGCACGGCTTAGTCTCCAATAAGTTGTTCATATGCATGCTAATACCCAGGACAAAGCCAGTCAATCACCTTCGAGGCACACCTGCAGATGCAATGTGCCGTGTAACCCCTTCGATTGACACAGCCAGACTATTGGCTTACAAACCGTTTATCCCCGCCGGCTCTGAGTGCATAGCGCTGCGGTTTGATCGGTACTTTCGTGCCGCCGTGTGGCACACATTGTTCGCAACAAACCCACTAGGAGACCCGCATGCTGTTTCGTTCTATCGTAGCTACCGCCGCTGCCGGACTGTTCGCGTCCGCCGCTATTGCCGCAGGCCCTGCCATTGTCAACGGCCCCGGCGAAAACCCCGCTTGTTTCAAACCTTGGGACGCCAATACCAAGCACTTTCAGTGGCCGGCCAAAAAGGGGCCGTACCGTATTGCGCTGGCCAACGGTTTTGTGGGCAACACCTGGCGTATCCAGATGATCAAGATGGCCAAGGCCTACGCTGCCACGCCTGAGATGAAGTCGCAGATCAAAGAATTTAAGATCGTCTCGACCGGCACCGACGTGGCTGCGCAAATTGCCGCTATCGACAACTTTATCAACTCCGGCTACGACGCGATTGTGACCATTGCAGTAAACCCCACCGCCTTTGCACCGGTCATCAAACGCGCCAACGCTGCGGGCGTGGTGCTGGTGCCGTTTGACAACGTGCTGGACAGCGCCGACGTGATGATGGTGAACGAAGACCAACTGGCCATGGGCGCGCAGGGCGGTGATTGGATGATCAAACACATTCCCAGCAAAACCGGCAAGCTGCTGGAGGTGCGCGGCCTGCCTGGCAACTCGGTAGACCGGGACAGGCACCTGGGCTTTCGCAAAGTGGTGGAGGCCTCGGGCAACAAGTTTGAGATTGTCGAAGTGGTGGGCAACTGGGACGATGGCACCGCGCAAAAAGTAGTGGCCGATGCCGTAGCTGTGCATAAAAAGTTTGACGGCATGTTTGTGCAGGGCGGCACCACGGGCGCGGTGCGCGCGTTGATCGATGCCAAACACAAGATGATCCCCGTAGCGGGCGAGTCTGAGAACGGCTTTCGCAAGCTGTGCGCCGCGCGTGCCAAAGACGGTTTGATTTGCACCTCCATGGGCCAGTCGCCAGGCTTGGTGGCTATCTCGATGAAGGCTGCGGTGGCTGCGCTGCAAGGCAAAGTGATGCCGCAGTTGATCTCGGTGCCGATCCCTACCGTCAGCCATCCGGCCTTTAAAGCCGGTGAAAACTTCTTCCCTGATCTGACGGACAACTTCTTTACCACCAACGAGTTCCCCGCTTGCGCGGTGAACCTCAAGGCGACGGACATCATGTCCAAGGACGAGAAGA
>JAYVDN010000212.1:0-14417 GCA_043749385.1 Polaromonas sp. | reverse complement strand
GCCCTCCATGCGTTAGCGCGCACTGCTTACATGTCTACAGCCTTGCTGGGTATGGCATTTGTATCGCACAGCGCGTACGCGCAAACCACTGCGTGGCCGACCAAACCGGTGAAAATTGTGGTGACCTTCCCGCCCGGTGGTGCACCCGACACGCTGGCACGCATACTGGCGGATAAATGGGGTCAAACGCTGGGGCAGACCTTTACCGTAGACAACAAGGCCGGTGCCGGTGGCAACATAGGCGCAGACTTTGTGGCCAAAAGTGCGGGGGATGGTACTACCTTGCTCATTTCAACGGTAGGCACCCACGCTATCAACCCGGCGCTGTACGCCAAAATGCCGTATGACAACATCAAAGACTTCACCTCAGTGAGTTTTCTGGCGGCCACGCCCAATCTGCTGGTGGTCAACAAAGACGTACCCGCTAAAACCGTCAAGGAGCTGATTGCCTTGGCGGGCAAAACGCCGCTCACATTTGGCTCGTCCGGCAGCGGCACGTCCATCCACCTGTCGGGCGAGTTGTTCAACACGCTGGCGGGGGTGCAGATGCAGCACATTCCCTACAAAGGCCGTGCCCAGGCTGTGCCAGACTTGCTGGGCGGGCGCATCACCATGATCTTTGACAACATGCCCTCGGCGCTGCCCTTGGTCAAGTCGGGCGATGTGCGCGCCATTGCCGTCACCAGCGCCACCCGCTCGCCCGCCGCCCCCAACATTCCCACCATCGCCGAATCTGGATTGCCCGGATTTGAGGCCACCTCGTGGTTCGCCTTGATGGCCCCTGCCGGCCTGCCCAAAGATGTGCTGGCCCGCATCAACGCCGAAACCATCCGTGTGATGAACCTGCCCGATGTGCGTGAAAAGCTCACCGCGCTGGGCCTGGACGTAGCCCCCGGCACTCCCGAGGCGCTGGCCCAGCATGTGCAAGCGGAGACCATTAAGTGGGCCAAGGTGGTGAAAGAGTCGGGCGCTAAGCTCGATTAGCTCGGCGAGCGCATACGCACCTCCTACGCAAATCAATGCACTAGGGCAATCAAGGGTTTAGGGGAATCAAGGCATAGCCAAGTGGGAAATAGTCGCTAAACTTTAGTTGACTTCAAATTTCACCTTGGGAAGTTTACGCTGTGCATCCTAGTTCCATCACCCACGAATACTGCGCTGCACTCGACCAGGCAGACTCTTTAGCGCACTGCCGTGTGCGCTTCCAGCTGCCAGAGGGTGTGATCTATCTGGATGGGAATTCTCTGGGCGCCATGCCCCGCGCAGTACCGCCGCGCATGGCGCGGGCTTTGGAGCAGGAGTGGGCCGTGGGCCTGATCCGCTCTTGGAACGATGCAGACTGGTACCCTGCACCCCAGCGTGTGGGAGCGCGCATTGCGCAACTGGTGGGCGCTGCCTCCAACGAAGTGATCGTTGCCGACAGCATCTCGGTCAACCTGTTCAAAGTATTGGTAGCTGCATTGCGCTTGCGCCCTGGGCGGGTCAAAATTTTGGGTGAATTGGGTAATTTTCCGAGCGATGGCTACATCGCCAGTGGGGTGGCTGAGCTGATGCACGCCGAGTTTGTAGCGCTCCCGTCAGAGCAGATTCTCGAAGCCATAAATGACAGTGTGGCCATTGTGTCGCTCACCCATGTCAATTACAAATCAGGCCGAATCTACGATATGGCGGCCATTACCCGCCGCGCCCATGAGGTGGGTGCCTTGGTGGTGTGGGACCTGGCCCACACGGCCGGTGCAATGGCCTGCGACTTGAATGGATGCAACGCCGACTTTGCGGTGGGCTGTGGCTACAAGTACCTCAATGGCGGGCCCGGCGCGCCCGCCTTTGTGTATGTGGCACAGCGCCACCATGCTGTACTGAACCAACCGTTGAAAGGCTGGTTTGGACATGCAAAACCGTTTGCGTTTGGCGATGGCTACGAGCCGGCACCCGGCATGGGCCGCATGCTGGTGGGCACCTCTTCGCAACTGGGCTTGATCGCCTTAGAGGCCGCGCTGACTGCGTTTGACGGCGTAGCTATGCCCGCGCTGCGCGGCAAAAGCGAGGCGCTGACTGAATTGTTTATAGCGCTGGTTGATCAGGAGTTGACTGGGTTTGGCTTGGCCTCGCCGCGCCGGGCAGCGCAGCGCGGCAGCCAAGTTGCTCTCACGCATCCTGAGGGCTACGCCATCATGCAGGCACTGATTGCACGCGGCGTGGTGGGCGACTACCGCGCACCCGACATCTTGCGTTTCGGTTTTGCGCCGCTGTATGTGGGCTATGTTGATGTGTGGAATGCTATCGCGCAGATCAAGCATGTAATGGAAACCCAGGCTTGGGATACGCCCGAGTTCAGTCAACCCAAAGCGGTCACCTGAGCAGGGTCAACCTGCCAATAGCCTGCGCAACATAAAGAGCCGCATGACACAAGCAGCTTCTCACAGTCTTGCATGGCAACAGATGCAGCCAGAGGAACGCGAGCGCGAATATTCACCCAGCTCTTGCATTGGCGGCAATTACCGTCCCTTCATTGCGGCCTACCAAGCCCGCAGCGCTGGTGCGCGTGCTGATTGCAGTGCCTTGGGTGCCACGTGGTCTACCCGCCGCTACGGACCGCAAGCAGCCCAGCAGTTGACCTTGTGCCTACCGCCCGCCAGCAATGCACTCGCTACCAAACCCACAGGTATTTTGGTATTCATCCACGGCGGTTACTGGCAAGAGTTGTCTGCGGCAGACTCGCTCTTCCCCGCCACGGCCTGCATCCAGCGTGGCTTGGCTTTTGCGGCGCTGGACTACACGCTTGCGCCCAGCGCATCGGTCGCAGACATGGTGGCCGAATGCCGCAGTGCATTGGTCTGGCTCTTTAGCCTTGCACCAGCCTTGGGTGTGGACGCGTCGCGGATTGTGCTTGCAGGTAGCTCGGCCGGTGCGCATCTGGCGGCGATGGTGGCATTGCCCGGGGCTTTGCCTGATGGCCAAGGTGGCGCGTTTGCCGTGCGTGCAGCGGTGCTGGTGTCGGGGATCTACGAACTGGAGCCACTGCTCGGCACCTCGATCAATGCCGCGCTGGGGTTGAACCCCGCATCGGCGCAACAAGCCAGCCCCGCGCTCATGGCTTTGAATGGTTTTCCTGAGACTTTAGTTTGTTGGGGGGCCATTGAAACGGATGAGTTCAAACGGCAAAGCCGCGATTTTGCAGCGTCCCTGCGTGCAGCAGGCACGCCCCGGGAATCCTTTGAAATTGTGCGGCGCAACCACTTCGACGTCATCATGGATATCGCCGATGCCTCCACGCGCCTGGGCGCCGCCACGTTTGCACTGCTTCACGCGGGTTGAATTTTCTCTTCCGCATTACCAGAGCCCGCAGCCCCACCTTATCGACCCACAAGGCGTGCAGGCCAGCTCCTGCGCGCGCTATGGCCAGAACCGCCGATACCTCGCGCGCCTGCACTGCCGTGAGCCCGCTGATCAAGGCCTCTGACTTGCGTGCTGACTAAGGCACAGGGGTCACCATCGGTTCGGCAATCACTAATAAACTGATAGCGGTGTAGGCAATCATCAAAAGCGTCAGTGGCAAGGTAGCCACTGCCGTGCGGCGCGGAGACAGGCCTTGGCCCAGCGCTACCCGGTGCGACAACCAGATCGACACCACATGGCCGAGCACGATGGCAATCACCGCTACGTACCAGGTGAGCTGGGCATCGACGATGCTGATATCGGGGTACCACTTGGCGGTGCCAAACAAATTCCACTGCCTGCCAAACGGGTCGGATAGCAACTGCAAAATGGTCTGCCCCTGGATCAGCAGGTTAGAAAAATTGTGCGCTATGTTGTAGGCCGCCGCAATCGGGATGGGGGTAGGGGCAAACAGGGCGGCGGTCTGCGCGGGGCTGGGTTCGCGGTTGCTGGATGCGGCGGCTGACGGCTGCGTGGGCTGCGCCATCAGCCGGTCGCACAAGCTGCAAGCAAGCACATAGGCCAGTAGAAAAACCAGCCACACCGCCACCAGCCCCACAGTCCCCGCGAAATACCCGTTCATGTCCATCCAGCGCAGCGCCACTTTCTTCAGGCCCTGCTCAAACACCAGCCAGGCCGCGCCGCTGTGCAGGCCGTCAAACAATACCGTGGACAGCATGGCCATGACAAAGCCGACCTGGCCTGCGCTGCGCAGGGCGGGGGTGTCGATCAAGCCGGTGCCCAGGGCGCGCCATTGAACGAACGGCCGCGCCGATTGCCAGCGCACCGGGGCCATGCTTGCCAGGCTGGCAAAGTACAGTGCAAACACGTCAGCATGGCGCTGCCACACCCCTTTGCCAAAGCAGACCATGCCACCTATATTGATAAGCGTCCATAGCATCGCGGCGCAGCCCAGTTTGAAGGGCGCAGTGGCAATCGGGTACACCACCTCCAGCCAGCACCAGGCCAGCAGCAAGAGCACAGCGGGCCAGGCCCCCAGCCACGCGGGCCAGGCCCAGCCCAAGGACAGGCCGCGTGCCAGGCCTAGGCGCTTGGCGCAGGCGTTGAGCACGTCAAAGGTGGTGGCCCACGGGTCCAGCGCAGGCCACACATTGCCCAGCAGCACTACGGCAAATGACAGGCCCACCCACCAGACAATCCACACCAGCGTGGGTGCCAGATTCATCAAAGGGTCAGACGAGCCCCAGAGTGCCGAGGCCATCGTGAGTGCAAACAGGAGCCAAGCCAAACCTCTGACCAGCCATAGCGCTGTGGTGGGGGCGCTGGTGCGAGGGGTTGTTGGTGAAGTTGCAGAGAAGGGCGCAGGCGCTGCATCCTCAAGGTGGGGTGTTGGCGCAGCACGGCGCATAAACAGCGCGGCCACCACAAAGGTCAGCAGCACCGTGGCGCAAGCCCCCGCGATGACGTAGACCAGCGGTACAGGCAGGTCGTAGCGCTCTTCAAAACCATGGGCGTGCGCGCAGGCGGATGCGATACTTGCAAGCGCCAAGAATAGTGTGAACTTCAACGGGGCCGCACTTCCAGTGTAGCCAGCGCCGCCGCATGGTGGTGGCCGGGCGCTGCGTCTGTGGGCGGGGCCTTGTTCTGCGCGCCATGCCACTCCAGGCGGAACTTGCCTGTGGCATGCGCCGTAAAAACCAGCTCGGCAGTCTGCCCGGGTGTGACGCCTGCATGCAAGCGGTAAGCATGCACATGCAATTCCCCCGCCTGGTTGCTTCTGATGCGCCAGCGCAGGAGCTGGCCCTTATGTACTTTGATCACGCGTTGCTCTGCGGGCAGCACACCATCCGTGATGGACAAATCGAGGCCTTGTTCGGCAGCATCGGGTGACTTTACGGTAGGCGCTTTCGCAGGCGGCGGCTGCAACTGCGCCATCGCCAACGGGCAGCCGACCAGCAACGCACTGGATAACAGCACACCGGACAGCGTGCTCAGATGCATCGAGCTTGCCAATCGCAATCGTAATCGCACCTGCATAGTGTGTCAGCGTGCGAAGGGCCTGTGTTGAGCTGCGACTTTACTTAACCGCCGCAGTCCAGTTACCAATCTCACGCGCCGCCCCCGTCAGCTCCAAAATATGCATGCCGGTGTTGGCGCGGTCCACGATGTAGATGTAGCCGCGCTCGTCCACCTCGACGTTATTGGTCTGGATCGCCTTGCGGTTAGATGCCTCGGTAAACGGCAGCTTGCCCATTTGCGATACAGGAGTTTCCAGCACCACGGTGTCTGCCGTCATGGCGGGGATGTAGTAGGCAATCTCTTTGGGGCTCAGTGGGTCGCGCACATCCAGCGCACGCACGCCTGCGTTGAAGTGCGAGAAGAACATGATGCGTTTGTGGAACACCGGCGCGGTGCTCTCGTTAGACGAATGGGTGCCAAAGCGCCCGCCGCGTGTGCAGAAGTTGCCGCTCTTCTCGGGCACCGTCCAGTTCGACACGCCAAAGGGTTTGGTCTCCGTGCTGATGTCGATAAACCAGACCATCTGGCGGCCTTCCAGGCATTCTTTTTGAATCGCCTCGTCTGTCACCACAATAAAGTCACGCTTGCGGCCCAAGAGGTTTTTTGCAAACTCGGGCACATCGACATCCAGCATCGGGAACACGGTGTGTGCGCCGTGCATGGGTGGCAAATCGACGCGCGATACCTGGGGGTAAAGCAGGTTTTCCGGCGTAGGGTCTTTCGCGCCGTTCAACAGTTTTTCGCGGTCCACAATTTGCAGCGCGCCTTCGGTGTTGGTGCCGTAGCCAAAAAATACGCGGTTGCCTTTAGGGCCGGTGCTGATAGCGCCATGCAATTGCATGGGCACCGCGCCGCCCGCGCCGGGCTGCTGGCCTACCAGGCCAAAGTCGCGGATAAAGACGGGCTTGGCCGGGTCGGCCAGGTTATAAATTTGCGTCATTCGGTTGGTGCGCCACTGCGGGTTGCCCGACACTAAATACGCAATGCCGGTGTCGCACTCCCAAAAGTTTTTATGCGTGCCCTTCAGGCCCTTGCCAATGGTGGTGAGCAGGGTGGGTTTGGCGGGCTCGGTCACGTCCCACACCTCGTGCGCCTGGTTGCCGAACACCCGCAGCATGTAGAACTTGGATTTGTCGGCCTTGGGCAGGTCGGCCCCTGCGCACACGCGCACCATCTGCGCGCCGCCCTGCTCGGCCTTGCCTTCTTCACCGGGAATATGGGTGAGGGTTTTGGGCTGCTTGGGGTCGGTCACGTCGATGATGGTGGTGCCGTTGTGCTCTTGCTGTCCCGTCAGTGGGTTAAGTTTTTTGTCGCCATGGTGGCCGATGTAGGCGATCCAGCGGTTGCCCTGCTTTTGGATGGTGGGCTGGTAGGCCGTGCGCGCCTGCAGGTCGTGGAAACCGACCAGGCGCATATTGCTGGCTTCGGGCTTGGAGCCGTCTTGCGCCAGGGCCGCAGTGGTCATCGTCAGCGCGGACAACACGAGAGACATGGTTTTGACGGTAGATCGTTTCATGGCGTACTTTGCAGATTGAAGTTGCCGATGATTATTGCGCCAGCAAGCGCTTTAGGCACTCGGGTTTACCTTTGCAATGTCGCGCCAAGCTCTGCGCAGCGCCGCATTTAGTGGACGCAGGCATGAGGAAAACTCTAGCGACTGGCTTGACATCTGCCAGATAATCAACTCAACGTCGGCGACTAAGCCTCGCCATTTTCAAATTGATCGACACCGCATCCATGTCCCAACTGCAACTCACCATCGCCACCACCGACTACGACCACTTCAGAGACTTTCGCTCGGGCTTGGTCAAGGCAGAAGGCATCGACCTCAATTGGCTGAACCTGGGCCACCACGAGTGCTTTGCCCGTTTTACCGCCAACCGTGAGTTTGACTTGTCGGAGCTGTCGTTTGCTAAATTTTCAACACAAGTCACGCGGCCTGACAGCGACATCATCGGCCTGCCCGTGATCTGCTCGCGCCTGTTTCGCTTCAGCTCGTTTTATGTGAATAAAAAAAGCGGCATCAAGAGCGTGAAAGACTTGGTGGGCAAAAAAATAGGCTCCCCCGAATGGGCCCACTCCGCCGCCGTGTACATGCGCGGCTGGCTGCATAACGAGATGGGCGTGAAGCTGACCGATGTGCACTGGTACCAAGCCGGTGCCAACGCGCCGGGGCGCGAGGAGAAAGTAGAAATCACGCTGCCCGAAGGCGTCAAACTCACCCGCGTGGCCAACAAATCGCTCAGCGAGATGCTGGCCAGCGGCGAGATTGACTGCGCCATCATCGCCCGCCCGCCCACCTGCTTTCTGGAAGGGCACCCCGATGTAGAGCGCCTGCTGCCCAACTACCAGGAGATGGAGGAAGACTACTTTGACAAAACCAAGGTCTGGCCCATCATGCACATCATCGCCATGAAGCGCTCTATCTTGGAAGAGCACCCCTGGGTGGCGCGCAATATGTACAACGCGTTTTTAGAGTCCAAGCGTCGCAGCATTGAGCGCCTGCTCGACCCCGCAGTCTCGCGCTACCCGCTGGCATGGCTGTCCACCTATGCGCGCAAAATGCGCGACAAGTTTGATGGCGACCCCTTCCCCTACGGCATTGAAGAAAACCGCCCTACATGGGAGCAAATGGCGCTGTACACCTACCAGCAGGGCATCGCGCACCGCCAGTTCACGCCCGAGGATATTTTCCCCGCAGGCATCATGACCAAGATCGTCATCTAATTTTTTTTGCAAATTAAAAAAGCCATGACAGACAGCACACCCCTCTCCGGCGGCGTAGTTGCCAGCGAGCTACTAAGCGACCTGGCCGCCGCCGGCCACATCTTGGTCGCCCAGGGCGTGATGGACGGCTTTGGCCACGTGTCCATGCGCCACCCCAGCGCGCCACATCGCTATTTGATGGCCCGCTCGGTCGCACCCGCCTTGGTCACGCCGGACGACATCATCGAATACACGCTGGACAGCCAGCCCTGCAATGCGAATGGCCGCAACAGCTTTTTAGAGCGCTTTATCCACGGCGAGATCTACAAGGCGCGGCCCGATGTGATGTCGGTGGTGCATAGCCATTCGCCCTCCGTCGTGCCCTTCGGCCATGTCAAGCAACCCATGCAGGCTATGTTCCACAACGCCGCCTTCCTGGCCGAGGGCGTGCCTGTGTTTGACATCCGCGAGAAGTTTGGCGCCACCGACATGCTGGTAGGCAACGGCGACAAAGGCGTGGCCTTGGCCCAGGTGCTGGGCAAAAAGCATGTCTGCCTGATGCGCGCCCACGGCAGCGTGGCCTGCGGCGCATCGCTGCAAACAGCGGTGTTTCGCGCCGTGTACACCGAGGTGAATGCCCGCATCCAGCACTGGACGGTGGCGCTGGCCGATGGCGAACCCATGGCCGCGCTAGACAGCGAAGAAGGCCGCTTGGCCGATGCGGTGAATCAAAACGCCGCCCTGCGCGCCTGGGAGCTGTGGCGTGCGCAGGTACGCAAACAAGTTAACTGGTAAACCCATCACTTATCGAACCATGGCGGGACAGATCTTTAGATCTGTCCTCCACACACTAGGAGATCCTATGACCGAGACCGACATCAAACAGCAACTCGCCGACTGCATCCGCATGCTGGAGCAGTCCGACATCATCGACTACAACGGCCACGCCAGCATCCGCACCGAACGCGGTATGTACATCAACGTCGGCTCCTGCCAGCGCAGCGCCCTGACGGTGGCTGACATTTGCCACATCGACATGGAAGGCAATGTGCTGGAAGGCAACGGCAAGCCGCCACTAGAGTTCCACCTGCACGCGGGCGTGTACCGCGCCCGCCCCGACGTGCAGGCCGTCGTGCATGCGCACCCCAAGTGGTCCACCTTCCTCACCATGGCCGGGCTGGACTACCTGCCTGTATACGCGCAGGGCAGCCTGCTGTACCCCATGCCCGTGCTCGACTCGCCCAACTCCATCAACAACAAACCCATGGCCGACCGCCTGGCCGCCACCTTGGGTGATCGCCCCGCCGCGCTGATGAAGTCACACGGCGGCGTGACAGTAGGCAAAACCATCGTCGAAGCCTTTGTATTGGCCAACTACATGGAAGACAACGCCTACCGCCAGTACATGGCCCTGCAGGTCGGCAAGCCCTACGTGTTCACCGACCACGAGATGGCCATGTGCAAAGAAAAGCTGTGGAACGAGGCGCTGTTCAAACGCGCTTGGGACCACTTTATGGCGAAGCTGAAGTAATTTTGAGGACGGGGATAGGGGGAAAGTTTCCGGCCGCGAAGGGCGCGAAAGTTACGCGAAAGGCGCGAAAAAGAAAACCAACTGTGGATGCGGCCCTGAAAGCAAATGAGCAAACGGGGTCAGATCAAAATTCAGGAAGACCATCTCACCGAAGCGCGAAACGCCAGAACGAAATTTTGCTCTGACCCCTTTTGCGCAGTGCCCGGCGACTACCTGGCGTGGAGTCAACCGCTTTTTAGCTGCATAGACCACAACAGCAACGTCCAAGGGGGAAAACATCCGCTATATATTACGTAGCTGCTCCCGCTATATTTTATTAACCTACAGCCCAATTCTTATCTTAAAAACGGGCCAAAATCGCCGTTTTTTAGCGTCGCGGACGCCTGTGAAGGCTGGAAATTGGTTGAAAACCGCAAAATTCCCAGTTGTAAGCCTGTTTTTAACATGCATTTCAGGCTGCAAGCCAATAGAATATCGCGGGAGCAGCTACTAAATATGTAGTGCGAGTGTTGGCTGCAGACAGGCAGTCATCAGGTTTCAAAGGCGTTTAAAGGCTTTTCTCCACCAGCGCCCGCAGCTCCGGCGTCACCGCAGGCTCAATGCCAAACCATGCTTTCCACGCCAGCGGCCCTTGGTGCAGCAGCATGCCCAAGCCGTTCACCGTCGGGTTGCCGCGCAGGCGCGCAGCAGTCAAAAACTGCGTTTCCAGCGGGATGTACACAATGTCCGCCGCCAGCGCCGTGGGAGGCAGCTTGTCCAGCGTAATATCCAGCGGCGTTTGCCCCACCATGCCTTGGCTGGTTGTGTTCACCACCATGGCCGCGCCCGCCAGCAGGTCGTGGCGCTGCTCCCACGGGTAGGCCTTGATGGGGCTGCCAAAGTCCTGCGCTATTGTCCGCGCCCGCTCAAAATTGCGGTTCACCAGCCGAATCTCTTTAGCCCCCTCCAGCATCAGCCCATAGCACACCGCACGCGACCCACCGCCCGCGCCGATGACCACAATCGGCCCCGCATCCGCACGCCAGGCAGGCTGCGCCTCGCGCACATTGCGGATAAAGCCAAACGCATCGTTGTTGCTGCCCAGCAGCGTGCCATCCGCACGCACCGTCACGCAGCTGATCGCGCCAATCTTGCGGGCAGCAGCATCCACCTCGTCCACGATCTTCATCGCCTCCTGCTTGTGCGGAATCGTCAGGTTGCAGCCCGAAAACCCCAGCGGCTGCAAAGAGCGTAGCGCCGCCGCCAAGCCCTCAGGTTTGATAGCGAGCGGAACATACGTACCTGCCATACCTTGCTGCGCAAACCAGTAGTTGTGCAGCATCGGCGAGCGCGAATGCATCACAGGCTGGCCCATCACGCCAGCGAGGAAAAAACGATTGTGTTGTGCCATGGGAGTACTTCTTGTTTGGTGGAAAGATGCCATGGTAGCAAAGCGGTTGTGAGGTATTGGCTCTGCTTGGCTAGATGCTGTCGCATCGGTACACGTTTAGATTGCGCGTACTGACAAGCACCAGTGAACTCGTAAGCGCTGCTATTTCAATAGCAGCTCATCTCAAACCGCTGCGCGATACTTGAATTGCCGTTTGAGTTTGATCTCTACGGTTTTACCCACGGCGTTGGCGGCTTTGATCAAGGTGTCGAGTTGCACTGACAAATTGGCGGGGCCTAGCACGCGGTCTAGCTGTGAGCGGCTGGTGGCCATGCGCTGGGCCATGGCTACTTTGCTGAGCTTGCTTGCTTGCATAGCATCGTCCAGTTGCTCGGCCAAAGCGCGTTTGAGTGCGCGGGCTTGCACGGTTTCGTAGATGCCGTCTTCTTTGAGCATGTCGTCAAAGTGGCTGCCGCGATGGGGGTTTGATTTAGTATGGTTCCAATCCACAAAATGTAAACGTCGGCAATTGACATCTAATTTATTTGTTAGTACAATAAATGCACGCACACCGTCATCGAATCACCTGAGTTTATCGAATGGTGAGCCAAGGTGTGGAGCGACGAAGAGCGGATGGAATTCATTGACTGGATTAGTGAGAATCCATTGGCAGGCGAGGTGATCCCGGGCGCTGGGCCATTGCGCAAGGTGCGTTGGAAGCGTCAAGGTATGGGTAAGAGCAGTGGTGCGAGGGTGATTTACTTCAATCGCCTGTCAGAGGGTGAGATCGCGCTGCTGTTGGTGTACGCCAAAGCCAAGTTTGACAATTTATCCGCTGCATTTTTAATGAAGTTGAAGGAGCGTTTTGATGAAAAAATCTAAACCAAAAGTTGATCATGAGATGGCCGAGTTTGAGGCGGCGTTGCTTCGCTCTATCGACCAAGCGCAGGCGGGCATAGGGCGTGTGACTACGCCTGAGCAGATCATCGCCCGGCGCGGTCGCCCGGTGGGCACCGTGAAAGCAGCGCCCAAGGTGGCCACCACCATTCGGTTGTCGCCCGATGTGTCAGCTGCCTTTCGCGCCACCGGCACGGGTTGGCAAACGCGCATTGATGCTGCGCTGAAAGACTGGCTGCGCACGCACTCACCGGTTTGAGAGGATGACATCGTGCGCAGAATGTATCGTGTGCAGGGCGTCAGAAGCTACAAAATAGTGGTCGCTGCCTTCATCCTCACGTTTACCCAAAAGTGAGCACTGCAGATGCTTACCGCGAAGCGGGCCGGGGATCGGGTGGCGTGGGCATTGCGCCGTAGCAGTGCGCGTGCTGGTGCAACGAAGTCAACTTCAAAAACAACGCGCTGTCAGCAATGCAAAACCACGAGCAAATAGAGGGTAAATCCGTATGGCTAGAAAAACAGATTTTTTGCCTAATAGACTTCCGTCTTGCTTGAAAGAACGACGTTCTAAATAGCGGAACAACTTGGGTGCAAAACCCAAAATCCCACAGCATCCAACCAGCCCACGGAGTCCCACCATGCGCCTACCCTCTTTGCTCGCCACGGCTTGCCTGTCCCTGTTTGTCAGCAGCGCCGCGCAGGCGCAAGCGGCTTATCCGGTCAACCGCGTGACGATGGTGACGCATTCCAGCCCGGGCGGTGGCACCGACATATTTTTGCGCAACCTTAACAAGCATTTGTCGGGCGTGATCAAAACCAACTTTGCAGTCGAGAACATTCGCGGTGGTAGCGGCGCAACGGCCGTGGCGCATGTGGCTAAGGGCGCGGCGGATGGCTCGATCTTCTATGGCACGACACCGACCTATATTCAGACCACGCTGCTGTCCAAGCCGCCCGTGGGCTATGACGGGCTGGACCCGATGGTGATTGTGTTTATCGACCCCGAGGTGATCTACACCCGCGCCGAGTCGCCGTTTAAAACCCTGGCCGATGTGGTGGCGCATGCCAAGGCCAACCCCGGCAAGTCGCGCTGGGGCGCGGCCAACCCGGCCTCGCTGGAGCGCATAGGCATGGAGCGGCTGGCCCGCGCGGGTGGCGTGAAGGTGCCTATCGTCAGCCATGAGGGCGGCGGCGACATGATGATTGGTGTGCTGAACGGCACCTACGACATAGGCATTGGCGAAGTGCAGGAGCTGCAAGGCCAGCTAGAGGCTGGGAAGATCCGTTTGCTGGCCACGCTGTCTGAGAGCCGCTTGGCCGGGCTACCCAACTTGCCTACCGCCAAAGAGCAGGGGCTGAATGTGGTGATCCGCAAGTTCCGTGGCATCGCCGCGCCCAAGGGCCTGCCCGATGCGGTGGCCAAGACCTGGGAGGATGCGATTCGCAAAGTGGTGGATTCACCCGCCTACAAGGCGGAGTACACCAAAGACCACCTCACCCCCATGGTGCTGGGCCGCGCCGAGGCGCGCAAGTTCACCGCCGAGGTGGCCGCAGAGACTGCCTCTTCCTTCAAGGAAATGGGCCTGACGAAATGACAGATGCGAAGCTGACCGATGCGCTGGTAGACCGCATCACGGGTGCGTTGGGTGCGCTGCTGTCCGTCGGCTACGTGCTGTATGCGCGCGGCATAGAAGACAGCTTGCTGGCCGATGGGGTGGGTGCCAATGGCGTGCCCACGGGTGTCGGCGTGGTCTTGCTGTTGGCATCGTTGGCTTTATTTTGCAAAAGCTGGGCTGTATCAAACAGCGTGGCTGAACCAGATGCTGCCGAAGAAAATGCGGATGAAGATGGTGCCAAACACCCGCACCGCATGGCACTGGGTTTGCTGATGATCTTGACGGCCTACGTCACACTGCTGCCATTTTTGGGTTACGTGGTGTCCATCGGTTTGTTGGTGGGCAGCGTGGCTTGGCTGGCGGGCTCGCGCCAGCGGATGACGATCATCGCCTGCATGCTGATAGCCGGGCCTGCGCTGTGGCTGCTGTTTGACTGGGCGCTGGAGATTCGTATGCCCGTTGGCTTGTGGCCCAAACTGCTGGGTAAATAAAGCATGGACAGCTTCCTCATCTCTTTACAAAACCTCGCTTCAGTGGGCGTGATCGTCGCCGCGTTTGCAGGCGTGCTCTGGGGCATCTTGGGTGGCGCGCTGCCAGGCATATCACCGTCGATTGCCATGGCCCTGCTGCTGCCGTTCACGGTAGGCATGACACCCACGGTCGCCTTGGTGTTGCTGGCCAGTGTGTATGTGGGCGCGGAATACGGTGGCTCGATTCCGGCGATTTTGATTCGCACACCGGGCACTAATTCAGCCTCGGCCACCGTGATTGATGGCTACGAGATGGCGCGCCAAGGCAAGGCAGGCGAGGCGCTCGGCATCAGTTTGATCTCGGGCTTATGGGGCGGCCTGTTTGGCTTGGCCGTGTTGGTGCTGGCGAC
>JAYVDN010000211.1:0-2415 GCA_043749385.1 Polaromonas sp. | reverse complement strand
GGCCGCGCTGCTGCACGACCTGGGCCACCTCATTACCGCTCCCAACCCTGACACGCCGGGCGACAAGCTGGAGCGTGATGACCTGCACCAATACCTCGCCATGCCATTTTTGCGTGGCGTTTTTCCTGACGCAGTACTAGAGCCAATTCGCCTGCATGTCGATGCCAAGCGTTACCTCTGTGGTGCTGAGCCAAGCTATTGGGAGACGCTGTCGCCAGAGTCCAAGCGCAGCTTGACGCTGCAAGGTGGCCTCTTTACCGAGGATGCGCTGACCTCCTTCATCGATCAGGCTTTTGCCCACGAAGCGGTGCGCCTGCGCCGCTACGACGATCTGGCCAAAGTACCCCACAAAGAAACACCTTCTCTGGATTATTTTGCAGAAAAGCTGATGCGGGTGGCGATCGGGTCCAGCCAGTAGCCCACCTTGATAGTCAATCGTCCAAAGACCCAGTCTCCACATCCGTGCCCGGCACTTCGCCAATCGCATTGCGCGTCTCCTTGGCCTGCGCTTTGAGCCAGTTGCAAAACGCAGCGACTTCGGCGCGGGCGTTGGTGCTGCGGGCGCGGGGGCTGAGGATGAGCCAGAAGGCCATGGGGGAGTCGATGCGCAGCTTGGGCAGGGGCTCTACCAGGTCGCCGCTTTTTAAATGCTCGGCCACCAGGGGCGTGCGGGCTAGCACCACGCCTTGGCCTGTGAGGGCGGCTTGGGTCATGTGGCTGGCGTAGCCAAAATACAGCCAGCGCTTGGGCACCAGCTTGGGCAGCGCTTGCGTGTCTAACCAGCGCCGCCAGCTAAGCCACTCCAAGTGGGTGGTGTGCGCGTCGCCCGCTTCGATCAACGTAAAGTTGGCAAAGTCGGCAGCGCTTTTAATTTTGGGCTGCGACTTGAGCAGCCACGGGCTGACCAAGGGCGTGAGCTGCTCGCCAAACATCCGAATGGCGTGCGCAGGCATCTTGTTGGCCGGGCCATAGCGCAGGGCAATATCGGCGTCGGCAGTTTCCATGTCCATTGATACATCAGAGGCATCAATACGGATGTCGATGTCGGCGTTTTCGCGCTGAAAAGCCTCTAGTCTGGGAATGAGCCACATGGATGCAAATGAGGCAAAGGTGGTGAGCGCCACCTGCTTGCGGCCCATGCTGGTACGAATCTGGCGCACCGCGCTGTCTACCCGCTCCAGCGCAGGCGCGGCGGCGCCCAGCAGGGTCATGCCAGCGGCTGTCAGGTCAACAGCGCGGGTATGGCGGTTAAACAGGCTGGCACCTACTTCGTCCTCCAGCGACTGGATTTGCCTAGACACGGCAGACTGGGTAAGGGCCAGTTCCTCAGCGGCCACGCGAAAGTTCAGGTGCCGGGCCACGGCCTCGAAGGCGCGCAGATTGCCTGCGCCGATGGGTCGGGTGCGTAGATGGGTTTGGGAATGGAGCATGCGGAGGCCTTTGTGTATTCATGCCCTAGGGGCAAGCTAGTTGGGGACAGAGCAAAACGGGGGGTACCGTTTTGGACTGTCCCACAAGTTAGATACGTGTATTCATGCCCTAGGGGCATGAATAGTGTAGTTCGAATTTATTGGACTGGCAAGTTGGTGTGCGAGATCATTCATTCCCAGAACACATGAGTCTGGCTACCCTTAAGGAGTTGTTACCGTGCACCACATTTACCACTCTCTTTTCAACGCCATCGCCGCCCACGAGGCTGCGAACACCCAGGCTGTTGACATCCACTCGGCAAACCCTGCCAGTGTTGCACCGCGCAGCGCCCCTTGCGGATCATTTAGCCTGCACACTGGCCGTGCTATGGCCCTGCTGCCCCATGCTGCTGCCGTTCTGCACATTAGCCAAGGCGCGGCCTGGGTGACTTTGCCCAGCCAACCCGGCGACCATTTTTTGCACGCTGGTGACACGCTGCGCGTCAAAGCGGGTGACCGGGTGGTGATGGAGCCATGGAGCGCGCCAGCCAGCCAAATGGCTGCCGCCGAGACTCTGTACTTTGACTGGGACCCCGTGCCCCTTCACGTCGCCAACTCCATCACCAACTCCATCACCAAGTCCATCGCCGAGTCCCAAGCCGCACTACAAGCGGTGGCCCTGCGTGGGAGCTGGCATCGACTCTCTGTGCAGCCTGCCCCGCGTGCGAGCTACTGCGCAGCGGTGCTGGCACCTTTGGCTGACTTGCGTGCAGCAGTGGCTTTAGGCACAGGCGCTGCGGCGCGCTTGACAGTAGGTTTAGCCACCTGGGGCTTGGCCGCAGCTTGGCGCGCAGTGCTAGCCGGTGCTGCACGTTTTGCTACTGCTTTGGTAGCTGCTCGCGCAGTCTTTAGCTTGGCTTGAGGCGTTTTAGGCGTTATAGCCTTGGCCTTCGGTGTCGGCACCTTAGCCCGCCCTTTGGCTGGCGCTTTGCTGGCACGGGCGCGC
>JAYVDN010000210.1:0-4492 GCA_043749385.1 Polaromonas sp. | reverse complement strand
CTGATACCGCACCACGGCAGCATGTGCTTACTGGCCAGCGTGCAGCACTACGACGCGCAAAGCATTTGCTGTAGCGCAAGCTCGCACCGCTTGCTAACGAACCCTTTGCGCGAGCACGGTATGCTGCACGCAGTGTGTGGGGTGGAGTACGCGGCGCAAGCCTTGGCGGTGCACGGCGCGTTGCTGTCGGGGCTGGGCGACAAACCACCGCGTGGTGGGCGCTTGGCCAGCGTGCGTGCCGTGGAGTTCAGTGTCGCCAGGCTGGACGATGTAGGCGCTGACCTGGAAATTTGCGCCACCCAGTTGATGGGCGACGAGAACAGCATGGTGTATGAATTTACGGTGACGGCAGCCACGCGAACCTTGCTCAAAGGCAAGGCCACGGTGGTATTGGTGTCTTGATTAACGGAATAGGTGAGCTATGGCGGATATGAAACGGGCACTGGTTACAGGCGGCAGCGGGGCCCTAGGCTCGGCGATATGTGAGAAGCTGGCCCTGGACGGATTTGAGGTGTTCATACACGCCAACAGCGCGTTGCAAACAGCACAAGCGTTGGCACAAAAAATCACCGATGCCGGTGGCGCAGCCCACGCGCTGAGTTTTGATATCACGGACGCGCAGGCGGTGCGCGCGGCGGTAGAGCCACTGGCCGAAGAAAAAGCCTTCCAGGTGATTGTGAACTGTGCGGGTATCCACGACGATGCGGTGTTTGCCGGGATGCGTAGCGAGCAGTGGAGCCGCGTCATCGATGTGTCCTTGAACGGGTTTTTCAACGTCACCCAACCGCTGATGTTGCCCATGCTGCGTACCCGTTATGGCCGCATTATCAATATTTCCTCGGTGGCGGCGATAGCTGGCAACCGGGGCCAGGTGAACTACGCTGCAGCCAAAGCGGCGCTGCATGGGGCCACCAAAGCCCTGGCGCAAGAGGTGGCCAGCCGAGGCGTGACAGTGAATGTGGTGGCCCCTGGTATCATTGACTCACCCATGGTAGAGGGTCTGTTTGATGCCGAGACGGTAGCGCGTATGGTGCCGATGAAGCGCATGGGCACCTCGCAGGAGGTGGCTGCCTTGGTGGCTTTTCTGGCCAGCAAAGATGCGGGCTACATCACGGGGCAAATTATCTCGATCAACGGCGGCATGATCTGAGATAGAGCCTCGTGGAAATATTTGTTGCTATTAACAACATAGCTGCTCCCGCTATATTCTATGGGCTTGGTGGGCTAAACAGTTAAAAAACTAAATGGGCAATTTACTCAGCCACTGGGCGAACCGGCCTGCCCAGCGTCATCAACGACCGGTCGCCGTCTGTCAACGTCGTCTCTACCGTATGCACGTAGTCACCGGTGCCCGACAAACGGATTTCCTGCAGCAGCACGAACATCTTGCTGTTCTTGGGCTTTAGAACTAACTGCCACTTGGCAGACGGGCCCGTCAAGCGCCAATTGAAGTATTTTTCAATACCCGCCTGATCGCCTCTGAACGTAGCGGTCAAGCTCTGTACCAACGAGGCCATGTCTGCAAAATCATCCAGCGACATGCTGCGTTTGAAGGTGCCCCGCTCAATGGACACCTTGTTGCCTTCGATCAGCATGGTCTCTGCCCTGGGCTGCTGCGTGCGCTTTTCCAAGCGGCTGGGTGCTTGAAATAGCAGGTCGCCACGCGACTCCACCGGCGCGTCCAGCACCCGCAGGTATTTGCGCTCAACAAACTCGGCCTTGATGCTTTTACTGGCAGCAAACAGCTGCATCAGGCTGGGCATGTCAATATCGCTGGCGTGCACACTGGTGCCGCAGGCCATGGCAAGGGTGAAGATAAAAGCAGACAGTATTTTCATGGGCGTTGCGCGCTGGGTTGCCAAAAATCGAAAAAGTTAAACCAATTGTAGGGCGCTGCCAAGCAATGCTGCTCTATCAGCTGCACGTAGCGCTCCAGGGCGAGCTGGCTGGCCTGCTCACGGTTAGCGGCCATGGTGGCCGCGTCCATCACCAGCTCAAGATGGATGGTGTAGCGGTTGCCGCCGTGGTAAGTGCCCGTCATAAAGTACACCGGGTGCCGCAGCATCGCCGCCATGCGAAACGGGCCCAAGGGAAGCGCGGCTTCGCTGCCCAAAAGCCGCACCTTCACATGGCCCGAATCATCCAGGGAGCGGTCAGCTAAAACGCCGATCAACGCGCCGTTACCCAATTGCTCTTTCACCTCCAGCATGGCCCCTGGGCGGCCAAGCGAGATGATGTCTTGCTGCGCATTGGGGTTGATGGCGCCGAGGAGCTTTTTGATATTGCGGGCATTCTCCTCGTACATCAGCAGCACCATCTTGAGTTGCGGATGGTCGCGCGCAATGCTGCGCACGCACTCAAAGCTGCCCATGTGCGCGCCCATTAAAAACATGCCAGCGCCGCTGCTGGCCGTGCCCAGCGCGAGATTGTTTGGATCATTGACACTGATGTTGAACAAGTCCAGGCGGCCATTGAGAAAATAAATGCGGTCCAGCGTGACCGCGCCAAAGGTATACAGATGCTGGAACACGGCCAGCCATCCGGTGGACTGGTTCGGGATGCGCGAGAGAAACTCGCGTGAGGCTTTGCGCGCCGAGGACGAAGAGAGGTAAAAATACACCATCACCAACAGCAGCACCCGGCGCGAGATGCGACGACCCAGGTGCAAAGCGATCCATGACATCAACTTGAGAGCAGCCATGTTGCCGCGCTCTTTATTGTGCGCCCACGGCGTTTTGCTGTCGCCTGGCGCAGGCGTGGGGGTGCTGGCCATCAGGACGCTGCGTGGCTCGCCGCAATGCGCAGTTGACCGCTACAAGCCAGGGTGTCGGCTGCGCCGCCTTCGCCCAAGAGTTGCACGAGGAATTTGTAGTCTCCCGGTTGGCTGGCAGTAAGGATCACAGTGAGCTTGGCCCCCGGCAGCACAGGCGCTAAAAACTTCACATTAAGGAGGGAGAAGTTTTTCAACGGGGTTGCCAACTGGCTTTGTGCAAAAGCCATCACCCGCTCTAACAACAACACACCGGGCAAAATAGGTTGCCCCGGGAAGTGACCCGCAAAGCAAGCGTGGTGATCAGGGACATCGATGTTGCGTGTATCAGTCATACAGTGCCATTCAGCCTAGCTGCGGGGAGGCGTTTGGAGAAAGGCTAGCAAAGCCTCGCGCGGCAGCTTGCCGGTGCTGTTGCGCGGTAAAGTGGGTACCAATTTGAGGGGTCTGGGTAAAAAGGCAGGTGCAATCTTGCGCCGCAGCGCTTGCTGCAGCGCTTGCAGGCTCAAAGTGGGTGCCACCACCACGGCCGCCAGACGGGTAGTGTTGCCTACCCCTTCGGTGGCTTCATTGGGTACAAAAAAAGCACCGTCTTCCACGCCGGGGATGGACAGCAGTTGGTGGTTCAAATGGCCCAAGGTCGTGCTCTTGCCCGCCACATTGACCATGTCTACCGTTCGGCCGTGGAGGATAAAAACCCGTTCATTGATCAGCTCAAGCACATCGTTGACTTCCACCGAGCCTTCTACCTGCGCGCCGCTGGCAAAAGGTTTGCCGTCCAAGTGCGCGATCAGGATGCCGTCGAAGGTGGTCCAGTCGCTGGTCTGTGAGGTTTGGCGGGTGGCGAGCTGTCCGGTTTCAGTGCTGCCGTAAATTTCTAGCAGGCGGGCTTGGGTTTTTTGCTCGGCCTCGACCGCCAGGGCCGCAGTCAAGGGTGCGGTGGCGCAGACCAGTAAATCGATAGGCGAGGGCGCGCGCACTTCGGTGATGAAGGCCCGCAAATGAAAAGGTGTAGTTACCAGCGCGCGCGGGCGTGGTGTGCGCGCCATGGTGCGCTCAATATCAGCCGGGTAAAACGGTTTGCCAGACTCAAATGCTGCCGCATTTTGCATGGCAATCAGCACCGTAGACTCAAAGCCATACATGTGCTGCGGTGGCACCGTGCCCACCATGGTGTATTGGCTGCCAAGTACTACGCCCAGGCGCTGGCCTTCGCTTTGCACGTTGATTACCAAGCGCCCCCAGGTTTTGCGGTGCGCCACAGGCAAACCGGTGCTGCCTGAGGTAAACACATAGGCGGCTACATGGTCAGGGTCGATCAAAGGCACCGTGGATGTTCGCGGTGTGTCAGCTCGCAGCAACCAGTCGGTCATGTAGGTTTGCGGCAACTCGATGTTGCAGGCGTGCTCGTCGGTCAGGCAATACAGCGCTTCATGGGTGCTGGCAAGTTTGCCGATCAGCTCTTCGGTGTGCGTAGCGGGCAGCAGGCAACTTTGCTTGCGCACCCAGGCCGCGCCCAGGCCGACGGCAAATGCGTACCTATCCTGGCAGGCCAGCAGTACATACTTGGCATCGGGCAGCCGGGTCGCGCAGTGGGCCACATCAGCCAGATATTGCGCTACCGAGATAGCTGCGCCGTCCCGGTAGGCGATCGGGTCGCTCAGTTGGGTATGCGTAACAAGGGGCAGCATCGCAGGGCCGTCAAGGTTTGAGTGGGGTGAC
>JAYVDN010000209.1:0-4681 GCA_043749385.1 Polaromonas sp. | reverse complement strand
TGCGTGCGGACGAAGCCGTGCCCTACGGCAAAGTGGTCGAAGTCATGGGTGTGGCACAAAAAGCGGGTTTGAGCCGGATTGGTTTCATTGCCGAAGCGAAAACAGAGACGAAATCGGCTAAGTAGAGTCAAAGTACGGTCTTTTTGGCGCTGTTGCAGCCTCTACAATTGGGGGATGACTGCTTCTACCTCTACTTCCATCGATATTTCCCCAGCGACTTACGACCATTTGGCGATTGAAAAAGCCGCGCACAGCCACTGGACAGCCGCTGACGCCTACCGTGTGACCGAGGGCGCGCTGGACGCACAAGGCAAGCCGAAACCCAAATACTACGCCTGCTCCATGTTGCCCTACCCTTCGGGCAAGCTGCACATGGGCCATGTGCGCAACTACACCATCAACGACATGCTGACGCGCCAGCTGCGCATGCAGGGCTACAACGTGCTGATGCCCATGGGCTGGGACGCGTTTGGCCTGCCGGCCGAAAACGCCGCCATGAAAAACGGCGTGCCCCCCGCGCAGTGGACGTTTGACAACATCGCCTACATGAAAAAGCAGATGCAAGCGATGGGGCTGGCCATCGACTGGAGCCGCGAAATCGCCACCTGCACACCCGAGTATTACAAGTGGAACCAGTGGCTGTTCCTCAAAATGCTGGAGCAGGGCATCGCCTACCGCAAAACCCAGGTTGTCAACTGGGACCCGGTGGACCAGACCGTGCTGGCCAACGAGCAGGTGATCGACGGCAAAGGCTGGCGCACCGGTGCGGTGGTTGAAAAGCGCGAAATTCCGGGCTACTACCTCAACATCACCCAATACGCCCCCGAGTTGCTGGAGCAGGTGCAAACCGGGCTGGACGGCTGGCCTGAGCGCGTGAAATTGATGCAGGAAAACTGGATCGGCAAGTCCGAAGGCGTCCGTTTCGCCTTCCCGCACACCATCCAGGACGCGCAGGGCAAGCTGGTCCAAGATGGCAAGATGTACGTCTTCACCACCCGTGCCGACACCATCATGGGCGTCACCTTCGTCGCTGTCGCGCCAGAGCACCCCATTGCGGTGCGAGCCGGCGAATTAAATGCCTCATTAGCTATCAAAATTGAAGCGCTCAAAGAGGGCGGAACGACTGAAGCGGAGCTCGCCACCAAAGAAAAAGAAGGCGTGGCAACGGGGCTGTTTGTGTCGCACCCGTTGACGGGCGAGCAGGTCGAAGTCTGGGTGGGCAACTACGTGCTGATGAGTTATGGCGACGGCGCGGTGATGGGTGTGCCGGCGCATGATGAGCGGGATTTTGCGTTTGCTTTGAAGTACAACTTGGGGATCAAGCCCGTTGTTGCCTTGGCTTCTGCTGCTTCGGGGGCTGCGCTGTCCGAAGCGGCGGCTTCCTCAGACGGACATACCTCAACATCGTCAGCCGCCGCTCCGAACACCGCAGCTTCGAGCTTGTTCGATGTGACGGCGTGGCATGACTGGTATGCGCAAAAACACGGCACGGTATCGGTTCATTCTGGCAAATTTGATGGTTTGGGCTTCAAGGCTTGTGCCGATGCGGTGGCTGCGGACTTGGTAGCACTTGGACTTGGCGAGAAAAAAACCACCTGGCGCTTGCGCGACTGGGGTGTTTCCCGCCAACGCTACTGGGGCACGCCGATTCCCATCATCCATTGCGAGGAACATGGCGCGGTGCCTGTGCCTGAAAAGGATTTACCAGTCGTTTTGCCGCTGGATTGCGTGCCCGATGGTTCAGGCAACCCGCTGCACAAACATGAAGGCTTTCACGCTGGGGTGACTTGCCCGGTCTGCGGTGCAGCGGCGCGGCGTGAAACCGACACCATGGACACTTTTGTCGACAGTTCGTGGTATTTCATGCGCTATTGCGACCCGAAAAATGACCAGGCCATGGTCGGCGCAGGGGCTGATTATTGGATGCCCATGGACCAGTACATCGGCGGCATCGAGCATGCGATTTTGCATCTGCTCTACGCCCGCTTCTGGACAAAAGTGATGCGCGACATCAAGTTGACGAACGCCGACGGCACACCTGCCAGCCGTGGTTTGGTCACGGTAGACGAGCCTTTCACCAAGTTGTTGACGCAGGGCATGGTGCTGAACCAGATTTATTCGCGTAAAAACGACAAAGGCGGCGTCGAGTATTTCTGGCCGCACGAGGTGGAAGACATCGTCGACGCCAACGGCAAAGTCACCACCGCCAAGAGCAAAATCGACGGCTCCATCGTCAACTACGACGGCGTGGGCACCATGTCGAAGTCGAAAAACAACGGCGTGGACCCGCAGGATTTGATCGAGCGTTATGGCGCTGATACGGCACGTTTGTACACCATGTTCACCGCGCCGCCAGAGGCGACGCTGGAGTGGAACGACTCTGCGGTGGAGGGTTCTTATCGATTTTTACGTCGTGTTTGGAATTTTTCGCAAAAGTTGAAAGATCTTCCAACGGCTTTTGGAGCTATTGCAGATGTCAAAACTGATGAGGTAAGAAAAACTCGGCGAGAATTTTTCATCGTACTTAAACAAGCAGATTACGATTACGAAAGAATGCAATACAACACAGTTGTTTCTGCGACGATGAAAATGCTTAACATCTTAGAGGCTACAGATTTCTCAAAGAGCGATGAAGATAAAGCTGTTCTCAGCGAATGTATGTCAATACTGCTTCGCATCCTCTACCCCGTCGCCCCGCATCTGTGCCATGCTTTGTGGCAAAACTTGGGCTTTGCCGCCAACTTGGGCGATTTGCTGGATGCGCCTTGGCCGCAGGTCGATGCCTCTGCCTTGGTGCAAGACGAAATCGAGCTGATGTTACAAGTCAGCGGCAAATTGCGTGGCTCAATCGTCGTACCAGCAGGTGCGACTAAAGAAGAAATCGAGAAAATCGCGGTAAGCTCTGAGGTGGTGGTCAAGTTCGCCGGTGGTGCTGCGATCAAGAAAGTCATCGTCGTGCCTGGTCGCTTGGTGAATGTGGTTGTTTAACGTTGTCGTTAAATGTGGTCGCTTAATGTTGATATTTTGAGTAAAAATCCTATGAAAAGACGCTTGTTCACCCAATCTGTACTGGCTGCCTTGCTGGTGACGGGGGCTGTCGCTGTCACGGGCTGCGGTTTCAAAATGCGTGGCTCTTTCAATTACGCCTTTAAAACGCTGCTGTCTGGTTTTGTTGACAACTCAACGCTGGGCAATGAGTTCAAGCGCGTTTTGGCGGCAGATGGTGCCGTGGCACTGGTCACCGACCCCGAAAAAGCGCAAGTCGTACTGGACGTTATCAGCGAGCAGCGCGAAAAAGTGGTGGTCGGGACAACCTCTTCGGGTCAAGTCCGCGAATTTCAGCTGCGTATTCGCCTGAAATTCAAGCTGCGCACGCCCAGTGGCAAAGACATCATTCCAGAGACCGAGCTTTTGGTGCAGCGCGACATCAGCTACAACGAGTCCGCCGCGCTCGCTAAAGAGGCTGAAGAAGGCCTGCTCTACCGCAACATGCAAACCGACATGGTGCAGCAGTTATTGCGCCGTTTGTCTGCGATAAAAGAGCTGTAAAGAGCGTTAGGGCTCATCGTGCAACTAGCCGCCACCCAACTCAGCAACCACTTCGCCAAAGGCCTGCGCTCGCTCTACACCTTGCACGGCGACGAAACGCTCTTGGTGCAAGAGGCTGCAGACGCGATTCGTGCTGAGGCGCGCAAGCAAGGGTTTACTGAGCGCAGTTCGTTCACCGTTGCCGGCGCGCATTTTGACTGGGGCGAGGTGCTGGCTGCAGCGGGCAGCATGAGTTTGTTTGCCGAGAAGCAAATCATAGAAATCCGCATCCCTTCAGGCAAACCGGGCAAAGATGGCAGCGTGCAGCTGCAGCAATTGGCCGTGCAAGCCACGGAAAACACCGATACCTTGACGCTGGTGATGCTACCCAAGCTAGACAAAGTCAGCAAGCAAGGTGCATGGTTTGCCGCCTTGGAAGCTAACGGCGTCAACCTAGAAATTCAACCCGTTGAACGCGCCGCCCTGCCGCAGTGGATCGCACAGCGCTTGCAAGCGCAGGGGCAGCAGGTTGCGGCAGGCGTAGAAGGCCAGCAAACCCTGCAATTCTTTACAGACAGGGTAGAAGGCAACTTGTTGGCCGCTTTCCAAGAAATCCAAAAACTCGCGCTCTTGCACCCCAAAGGCGAGTTGTCGCTGGCGCAGGTGGAGAGCGCGGTGCTGAATGTGGCGCGCTATGACGTGTTCAAACTCTCCGAATCCATCTTGGCCGGCCACCCCGCCCGTGTGCAGCGCATGCTGGACGGCCTGCAGGCCGAAGGCGTGGCCGAGGTGCTGGTGCACTGGGCGATTGCCGAGGATATTCGGGCCCTCAAACGTGTCAAAGATGCCATGTCCAACGGCCGCCCTTTGCCCATGGCGCTGCGCGAGCAACGTGTTTGGGGTGTCAAAGAGCGCCTGTTTGAGCGCGTGTTACCGCAACTCAGCAGCGCCGCCTTGGTCGATTTGTTGGAGGCTGCGCACAAGGTGGACGGCATCGTCAAAGGCTTGAAACAGCGCGATTGGCCCCAAGATAATTGGCAAGCGCTGCACCGGCTGGCGATGCAGCTGTGTCAAGCGTGCATGACGCAAACCGGTTCTTCCGCCCCAAAATCAACGAAAATAACCGCATGAACGCTCAAATTCAATCGCCAAA
>JAYVDN010000208.1:0-8974 GCA_043749385.1 Polaromonas sp. | reverse complement strand
CAACGACCGTCGGTCGGTCGCAAGCGGCCAGGCCAAGTGTCAGCGTGATTGACAGTACTGTGAGTGCTGCCGAACGAGTGTTTGCATGTTTCATAAAATGTCCTATAAGTAATAAGTCGAATAAGTCGTGGCTGATCCGCGACGATTTCTTGGGGTTTCTGTTGTTGGAGCGGGTGGGTGCGTCTGGTAAGTTGAGGTCAATGTGTCACCGACAAATCGGTCAAGGTTTCGTTCTCGCCCATGCCGATAGGTTTGCTGGCAACCATGGACGCCGCCATGGCAAGCATGCGCACCATCTTGCTGTGCGGCGCGTCCCAATACTCTGCGGCATTCGGTACAAACTTCAACAATGCAAGGTTAGGTGAATTCGGGCCATCCGGAAACCAGGGTTTGGCAAATGGAGTCCATAAACGCTGGATGTGCTCGCGGTTGGTATGTATCACTCCGTGGCCTGATATGGACACGTAGGTGCCGTGGTCAGCGTGGGTGAAACTGAGGTTTGCAGTTTCCAGGTGCTGGGTTTTAGCAGAATTGTTTTCAGTAAAAAACCAGATCGCACCATCGCCATCCATTTCTTGCGGTGCCATCGGGCGGCTCATTAATGCACCATCATCGTCTGCTGTAGTAAGCATTGCCACGGACATGTCTTCAATAAGTTCCCCAAGCTGTATCAGCTCGGGGCTGTGTTGTGGATCGATTTTCATAAAGAGCTTTGATGTAGGTGGAGTACCTTGATCATGAACCCGATGCGGGCACGGCAGTGTCAGCGGGCGACGACATACCTTGTAGGAAAACACCCTTTCCATCTTCTCTAAAAACGCGGCTATGTGGGGCAACGCACAGACAAATGTGCAGGGGAAAAATTAGTATTTCTCCTCAATCCCACATCTTCAACTATCCTGGTAACACTCCCATGACCGACGTTCGCACAGGCCAAGCACCCGCCCCGATGACACGTGTGCAGTTCAACGCACGGTTCTTGGCGTCTTTCGTAGACCCCGCCTATCGCGGCGAGGACCAGTCCATTGCACGCCTGGAGGAGATCGCATGGCACGCTTATACCGAAGGCCGCAAAGCGCCCTTTACGCAGAAGGCAGGCCCTGGCTATGCCAACCCAGACTACGATCTGTCCACAGAATGGATTGCGACCAAAAAACGTATTGGCGATGCCCAGCTGGCGTGGGCCGACCCCACTGGCCCCTCCAAGGTATTGCTCGTTTGCGGTAGCGCACGCAACGATGGCACCTGCCCGGGGGAAATGTCCAAAACATTTCGGCTGCTAGAACTTGCGCGCGACACGCTAGCGCTGTGTGATGTTCAACCCGATGTGCTCGACCTGAGCTTACTGACCTCGGAATACGATCTGAACATCCACCCCTGCAAAGGCTGCGCATCTACCGCCATGCCCCTGTGCCATTGGCCCTGTAGTTGCTACCCTAACCATGCCCTGCACCAAACCAACGATTGGATGGCAGAAATCTATGAGCGCTGGACGGCAGCGCACGCCGTCATCATCGTCAGCCCAGTGTATTGGTACCAAAGCCCCAGTCCGCTCAAACTGATGATCGACCGCTTGGTCTGCGCAGACGGCGGCAACGCCGACCCCACGTCTACCGGAGGCAAAAAAGCCAGCATGGCCAAAGAGTTGGAGTTGGCAGGGTGGGACTACCCCAAGCACCTCGCTGGACGGGTGTATGGTTTGGTGGTGCACGGTGATGTGGCGGGTATTGAAGGCTCACGCCGCGCCCTGTCCGACTGGCTTGACTGGATGGGTTTTATTGACGCAGGCGTGCAAGCGCGCCTGGACCGCTACATTGGCTATTACGAACCCTATGCCACCAGCCACGAGGCCTTGGACAAAGACGTGGCCATGCAAGAAGAGGTGCGCAACGTAGCGCGCTCGGTAGCCAAAGCCGTGGTGGAACTGCGCGCAGGCAGGCTGCAAGCCGCCCAGCCCATCTTGTCGCGCCCTCGGCCCAAATAGCCATGAGCGGAAAACCACCTCTCCCTGATCGGCTTGCGCCGCCTGCCCAATCTAGCACGGCCACCACGGTCATTGCTGTATTGGCAGTCATTGCGGCGTTATGGTGGGGGCAGCGCTTTTTGATCCCCATCGTGGCCGGACTCATGTTGGCCATGCTGGTGATGCCCATCACGGTGCGCCTGACCGGCTGGTTGCGCAGCGCCGCGGCAGCAGCGGCCCTCACACTGGCCGTGGTCATGGGTGCCATGGGGCTCAGTGCCATGGCGTTTGGCAACCAGTTGGTGCGCGTAGTAGAGCGCGCACCCGACATGATCAGCATGGTGGCGCAGCAGTTGGCTGAGCGTGACCCGAATGCCGACTCGGTGTTGACGCGCGCACGCGGGGCCTTGCACGAGCTGGACCGCGCCGCCGACCAGATGGTGGCAGGCAAACCCCTCGCCCGGCCTGGCAGGCGGGCCGCAGCGCCTGCTCCTGCAGCATCGGCCGCTGCGCCCAATAACAGCATCACCACCGGAGCCACCGTCGTCTTGCGCGATACCGCCGTAAGTGGCTCCAATGTAATCATGGGATTTTTTGGCAACCTCACCATCATCTTCTTTATCGCCTTCTTTGTATTGACCGGCGGCAAGGTGTTGACAGAGAAATTTCTGGGCCTGTGGAGCTACCGTGCGGATGTGCACGCGCATGCGCAGCGCGCGCTGCTGGAGTGCGCAAGGCAGATTCGCATCTACTGCGGTGTTCTGGTGGTGACCAATATCGTTATCGGTCTGGCCGTCTGGGCCGCTTTCTCGCTGGCCGGCTTGCCCGACGCTGCAGGCTGGGGTGCCGCCGCAGCGGTATTGCACCTCGTGCCATATTTGGGCATGGCCCTGCTGATTACCCTGGGCGCCGCCGAGGCTTTTCTGGTGCACGAGACGATGGCCGCAGCATTGGGCATGGGCGGCTTGCTGATGGTGTTGTCCACCATGATAGGTACCTTCGTGACCTTCTGGTTGCAAGGCCGCGCCGCCAAGATGAACCCCGCCGCCATGTTTGTGGGCCTGGTGTTTTGGGGTGCCTTATGGGGCATTTGGGGTCTTTTCCTGGGCCCCGCTTTGGTGGTTCTGCTCAAAGTCGCTGCAGAGAATTCACGGCACGGTCCACAGCTTGCCAAGTTGATGCAAGATTGACCCAGCGCACATCTCGGTTTAGGCAGGCGAATCGATATCTGCCACCCGTACCAGTTTTTTATTCACAAACTCCTGTATCCCCAAGCTGGACAATTCTCGTCCGTAGCCTGAATTTTTAATGCCGCCAAACGGCAGATCCGATGCCGTCCACGTAGGGTGGTTCACAAACACCATGCCAGAATCAATTTGGCTGGCTACGCGCTTGCCACGGGCAATGTCTTTGGTAAATACCGAGCCGCCCAGCCCAAAGTCAGAATCATTGGCCAGCTTGATGGCTTCCTCTTCGTTTTTGACCCTGAACATGATCGCCACAGGACCAAAAAACTCTTCTCTGAAGGCGGGGTTGTCTGGCTTGATGCCACTGAGTATCGTGGCCTGCATGAACCACCCAGGTCTGTCCATGCGCTTGCCGCCCATCACCAGGTTGGCACCATGTTCTACTGCGCGGTCAACTTGCTTGAGTAAACCGGTCAATGCCGACTCTGTTGATAGCGGTCCCAGGGTAGTGCTGGAGTCCATGGGGTCACCGGGCTTGAGGCTTTCCATCGCCGTTTGAAATTTGTCAAAGAAGCTGTCTGCCAAAGGCTCTACCACGATAAAGCGCTTTGCTGCAATACAACATTGCCCTGTATTGTTCATCTTGGCCCACATCGCCCACTTGATGGTTTTTGCCATGTCCGCGTCTTCCAGCACGATGAAAGCATCGTTTCCGCCCAGCTCCATGGTCGATTTTTTCATGCTTTTGCCTGCCTGCTCTGCGACCCGTTTGCCTGCGTCCACACTGCCTGTCAGCGCCACGCCTTTGATGCGCGGATCGTCGATGACGCGGTTCACCTGGTCGTAGGAGATCATCAAATTCGTGTAGATGCCTGCGGGTGCGCCAGCATCCCGCCAGATGCGCTCAAACGCCTGCGCGCACTGCGGCACACACCCTGCATGCTTGACCATCACCACATTGCCCGCCATGATGTTGGGCGCGGCAAAACGCACCAACTGGTAATACGGAAAGTTCCATGGCTGTATGCCAAACAATACGCCCAGCGGGGTACTCTCCACCACCGCCTCGCCTGAGCTGGGTTTGAGCTGAACCGGCGCCAAAAAGGCCTCAGCGTGCTCAGCGTAGTAGGCAATGACGTCTGCACACAGCGCCACTTCACCTTGGGACTCTTCCAGGCGTTTGCCCATCTCCAGCGTCATAAGCCGTGCCATCTCATCGGCGTTATCGCGCATGCCTTGGGCCGCTTTTCTGGCTATCGCTGCGCGGTGGGCAAAGCCAGTGCTGCGCCAACTGGCGTAGCTTCTCTCCGCTGTGGCGATAGCGGCTTCCAGCGCCTTGTCGCCCATCTCATCAAAAGTTTTAACAAGTTTTCCGTCATTGGGGTTAATGCTTTGGTAGGCCATGGGCTGGGTCTCTAAAAATGGATCGGCTTTTGATACTATGGTTCCCAACGGTGTCACGCCATCAGCAGGTGCTACAAAGTTTTGTAGGAGATCGCGCTACACCATAAAGCAGCGTCGATGAAAGAGATGGGAGATGACCCAGGCCTGCCCAAAGTGTGCTTGCGCACAGACGGCGCAGTTTAGTTAGGTGTACCGTATGCCTTCTCGCACTGAACGAAAAAATTCTATGCCCCGTACACATATTGAACGCGTTATTGCTCTGCACTCCATCTCCCTGCTGTGCTGGCTCATGGCTTTTCTTTGTGTGGCTTTGTGGTCTGCGCCAGCCAATGCGCAAGCTGCAGAAGATTTACTAGCCAAACACGCAACCCTCACTAACCGTTTGAAATTTAACCAGTTTCAACGGCCATTGGTACTGGAGTCAACAGAGACAAGCAACCAGATCACAGGCGACATTTACGCAGTAGTGGACTACCCATTTTCTGTGGTGAGCGACGGGCTGAACAGTCCAGCACATTGGTGCGATGTCATGTTGCTTCACATCAACACCAAATATTGCCGCGCTGTAGAGGTGTCTGCCGGTACGGTGCTCAATGTCAATATTGGCAAGAAAACCCCTGAAGACTTGGCCAATGCGGCGCGTGTCAATTTCAATTACACCGCCTATGCAGTCACGCCACAGTATCTCGATATTCGGCTGAGCGCCAAAGACGGGCCTATGGGAACCAGCGACTATCGCATCACGCTGGAGGCAGTGCCACTGGGGAGCGGCAAAACATTTTTGCATTTAACCTACGCCTACGCTACGAGCTTGTCTGCCCGGGTGGCCATGCGCGCCTATCTGGCAACGGTAGGTGCCGACAAAGTCGGGTTCACACCCATCGCCAACACAACGGCCGGGGCGGGGCAGTTCATTGGGGGATTGCGAGGCCTGACAGAGCGCAACACCATGCGTTATTACCTGGCCATCGACAGCTATCTAGAGTCCACCACTGAGGTTCCCAACAAGCAGTTCGAGAAACGATTGAACAGCTGGTTCACGGCCGTTGAGAGATATCCACGCCAGTTGCATGAGATCGACCGAGACGCTTACATCACCATGAAACGCAGCGAATTCCAGCGCCAGCAAAACGCGAACTAGCATTTCAATAGCTGCTCCCGCATTATTCTTTTAGGTCAAAGGTCTAAATTGAGTATAAACACGCCGCGTGAGCCAGATTGACACGCTGCGCCTGGAGTGTCCGCTCATGGACGCGCGCTGCGCAGAATAGGCAACCACTGACATGACCGAATTTGAGCTGAAATTTGAGATTCCACCGGCAAACCTGCTGCGTGTGGCGGCGGCAATCAAAGAAGGCAAGACTTCCCGGCAGCGCCTTTTGGCCACGTACTTTGACACGGCCCAAGGCGCGCTCGCTGCACATGGCCTGGTGGTGCGAATGCGCAAGGAAGGGCGGCGCTGGGTTCAGACCGCCAAAGGGCCCACCAGCACGCTGCTGGAAAGGCTGGAGGACAACGTCACCTTGGCGCAGCCAACAAAGGGTACAAAGCCTGGGGTCGACCTGGCCCGACACGCCGCAACGCCCGTGGGCCACGCTATCGCCAAGGCTTTGAATCTCCAGACTGGCGAGGACTTCCCTCCCCTCGTCCCGCTTTATGAGATGGACGTGCATCGCACCACGCGGATGATGGACCACGCTGGATCCATGGTGGAGATTGCACTGGACCGGGGAAACATCCGGTCCGGTACCCAATCGCGGGAGGTTTGCGAGCTTGAGGTGGAGCTGAAAAAAGGCCAGCCTGCGCACGCAGTGGCGCTGGCGCGCCAGTGGTGTGCCGACTACGGCTTGAGCTTGAGCTCCATCTCGAAATCCATGAAGGGTCAACGGCTTGGCAATGCAGGCGCTGAGGTGCCAGCCGTGTCTGCAGCAGCACCGGAGTTTCAGCGCGATGCCACAGGAGCGAACTTTGTAGCGGCAGTTTTGCAATCTTGCCTGAACCACATCGTGCCCAATGCCAGCGAAGTGGCCGGTGCCAGTAGCGACCCCCATCATGTGCACCAATTACGCGTGGGCATACGCCGCCTGCGCACGGCCCTGCGCGAGCTCGATGGCGTGACCGAAGCATTTGACCCGGCTTGGGAGAGCGCACTGGTGCATGTGTTCAGGCAATTGGGCGAGCACAGGGACCACAGGCATCTGGAGCGGGACTTGCAGCCAAAGCTGCTCGCGGCAGATGGCCCCAGTGTCAACTTTGGGCAGGCGGATAAAGACATCCCCGACCCCGGCGCAGCGGTACGCGCACCTGCTTTTCAGGACGTTCTGCTGAGCCTGATTGGTTTCGCGCATCGATCTGAGCCGCAGTTGGCAAGCCAAATTGCATCTGCCCGCGATGCAGTGAAGAAACTCTTGCGCACGCGACTCAAAAAACTGCGGTCTCAGGCGCTGAACGACGGTAAAAAATTTACTGAACTTAATGAAATAGACCAGCATCGCGTGCGAAAACGGCTTAAACGGCTCAGGTACCTGAGTGAGTTTTCCGCGCCTTATTTCAAAGCCCGCAAGGTCAATGGCTTCATTGACGCACTGAAACCCGCGCAGGATGCTCTGGGTTCTTACAACGATGAAATGATGGCGCTGCATGCCTATCGCCAGTTGGCCATCGAAGACCCTATGGCGTGGTTTGGTGTGGGCTGGCTTGCGGCGCGTCGCTTGCCCAATGCGCAACACTGCCTTACAACCATAGAAGCCTTTGCGAAGGCGCGGCCTTTTTGGCGTTAGCGGTAGCGGGCTTCCAATCTAACGCGGCACCGACGGGTTTCCCGAGGTAGCACTGTATTACCGTACCAGTTCCTGGCGCAGCAAGATGCTGTCCCCCGCTGGCGCTTTTGCAGTGTGCTACGTGCCGCGCACCGTGGCCTCGTAGTTCCCTACGCCACTTTCTGACGAGCAGGCTTGCAGCGTGAGCGCTGCTCCTATCGAAACAACGGCAGATGCGGTTGCACCATGGATAAATTTCTGGCGCGTGACCATGCAGTTCCTTGTGAGGGGCGGTGTGTTTCACTGTGTCTCATTGCGCCTGGGTCAATGCGCAGGAGCGGGGATCAAAGTGGACATCATGTTCGGCATTCTCGTCTGTGCCGCTTCGCACTGAAGTCGCGGCATTGAAAGTAGCCTGTTTTGCCATATTCTCGACCGTGTGTACATAAATAGGGCTGCAGACCAATAGAATATCGCGGGAGCAGCTATTAGATGTATAGCAGTTGTTATCCTTCAACACTTGTGTGCTGCGTCTAGCTGACAAGAGTGTCGTTTTCAGTCCTGGGAGATGGGGTATCAATCAAACGCATCACCAGTTTTCGCAGTTCACTGTAGAAAAGCACTACGCTGGCCATGGCAAGGCAGGTGATCCATTGGTTTAGCGTGAGCGGCACGGTGCCAAACGCGAGGTTGAGGATAGGCACGTTCACTACCGCAACTTGAAGCGATGCAGAAAGCGCCACCGCGCCCCAGAGCCAAGGGTTGGCAAACAGATTTTTGAAGGCGCTGGCGGTCTCCGAGCGCGAGTTAAAGCATTGGAATAGATGGGCCATCACCAGCACGGTAAAACCGGCCGTGCGGGCATGGGCGATGTCGCCGGTCCCGTCCACTGGTGCGATCAGGCCTCCAGGCAGGTACATATCCATCGTCAGCAGCGCTACGACGGCGATCACCAGCCCGATCTCGAATACGCCAGCCCACATGTGCATGCCGATCACGCGTTCGTGCATATGACGAGGCTTGCGCGCCATCACGTCGTCAGTGGGAGGATCGATCCCCATGGCCAATGCGGGCCACGAGTCGGTGATCAGGTTCAGCCACAGGATTTGGGTGGCCAGCAGCGGCAAGACCAAGGCAGTGCCAGCGCCACCAAGTCCACCTGCTGAATCGTGGAGTCCAATCACGCTGGCGCCCACCACACCCAAAAAGACGGTTAGCACCTCGCCCATGTTCGAGGACAGCAGGTAGCGCAAAAACTTGCGGATATTGTCAAACAGGCTGCGCCCCTCGCGCACTGCGTCCACGATGGTGGCAAAGTTGTCATCCGCCAGGATCACTTTGGCGGCCTCTTTGGTGACCTCGGTGCCGGTGATGCCCATCGCAACACCAATGTCCGCGGCCTTCAGGGCGGGGGCATCGTTGACACCATCGCCCGTCATGGCTACGACTTGCCCATCCGCTTGAAGTGCCGCTATGATGCGCAGCTTGTGCGCTGGCGATACGCGTGCGTAGACAGAGGTTTTCCGTACCGCCCCGGCGAACGCAGCGTTGTCCAGCGCATCCAGCTCCAGCCCGCTCAATACGGTTGGACCGGCCTGACTGATACCCAAGTCCGTCGCGATGCGCGCCGCCGTGCGGGGGTGGTCCCCGGTGATCATGAT
>JAYVDN010000207.1:0-1961 GCA_043749385.1 Polaromonas sp. | reverse complement strand
TGGAAGGCGACGGACCCCGCCGTGCCCATGTTGCCGCCGTGCTTGCTGAACGCGTGGCGCACCTCGGCCACGGTGCGGACCTTGTTATCTGTCATGGTGTCCACAATGATCGCCGCGCCGCCAATACCGTAGCCCTCGTAGCGGATTTCCTCGTAGTGCACGCCTTCCAGCGTGCCGGTGGCTTTTTCGATGTTGCGTTTGACGGTATCAGCCGCCAGATTGGCCGCTTTGGCTTTTTCCACCGCCAGGCGCAGGCGCGGATTGGCGCTCAAGTCGCCACCACCCATGCGCGCCGCCACCATGATCTCTCGCACCACCCGCGTCCAGATACGTTGGCGCTTCTCGTCCTGGCGACCCTTACGGTGCTGTATGTTTGCCCATTTACTGTGACCGGCCATGACTATCCTTATGCAAACTCATTGATTACTTAATACCTTGATTTTACTTTTATATACGCATGCCATTGACAACAATTTGGGCCAAGCCACCAGTGGTGACCATGCCAACTCCGCTGTGGTCGCGTTGCAGCGATAGAGGGCTTTACAGTCTGTGTGCTGCTTAGCGCTTGCGTGCACTTATCGCCAAACTAGGCACTACGTATTTCATAGCTGCCCCCGCGATATTCTATTGGTCTGCAGCCCGATAAGCATCTCAAAAATGGCTTCAAAAGCGGCAAACTCGCGGTTTTCAGCCGATTTTCGAGCTACCAAGAGCTCTGAGATGCTTGAAAACGGCTATTTTGACCTGCTTTTTAAGGTATCAATCGGCCTGCAGACCAATAGAATATCGCGGGAGCAGCTACTTAATGCATAGCGAGTGTTTTGCCGTAGAAAGCAGGATGTTGCAGCTCCAGCGGCGAAAACGGCGGCATAGCGCTCAAATTCCCGCACGCGCAACGCCACCCGTTTTACCGATGCTTGGCGCTAATGAGCGGAGGGCGTTTATTTCGCAGGGATAGCCGCGTCGACCGCAGCGCCTACGACTTTGACGCCTATCTTGGTGGTGGCAATGGACACTTCTGCCGCAGCGGCAGCGGTACTCACCGCGACATTGGCCGCCACACCTACTGTGCGCACGGCCACGGTACCCACCGTGTCAACAATCGCCAAAATGGTGCAGCCTTGCAGAGTAGCGCAGGCTGCGATGGCGGCCATGGAGAGCAGTTTGGGAAAGGGCATAGAAGTGACTCGTGTATGCAATGGAAGTCAATTATACCCAAATGCTACTTATTCAGTAGCTGCTTGCGCATGTAGGGTAAGCGCAGGCAGCGCCTTCAAGCAAAGAGGCCGCCCACGCCCTGCCCGCGCGTTAGTTGCTGCCCCACACCTCATTGGCCGTCTCAATCACCAAACGCAGCTTGTTGCGCTGATCTTCCACGGCGATGTTGTTGCCGTGTACGGTGCTGCTAAAGCCGCACTGGGGCGACAGGGCCAGTTGGTCCATAGGCACGTATTTGGCGGCTTCGTCGATGCGGCGCTTCAAGGTGTCTTTGCTCTCCATCTGGCCAAACTTGGTGGTCACCAGGCCCAGCACCATGGTTTTGCCTTTGGGCAGGAAGCGCAGGGGGCGGAAGTCGCCGCTGCGGTCATCGTCGTACTCTAAAAAGTAGGCGTCGATGTCCATCTCGGCCAGCAGGGCTTCGGCTACGGGCTCGTAGTCGCCGCTGGCGGCAAAGGTGCTTTTGAAGTTGCCACGGCACAAGTGCATGGCCAGGGTCATGCCAGCGGGCTTTTGCGCGACTACTTTGTTGACAAACATGGCGTAGCGGTGCGGCAATTCGTTGGGGTCGTCACCACGGGCTTTGGCGGCTTCGCGCATCTTGGGGTCGCACAGGTAGGCCAGGTTGGTGTCGTCCATCTGCACGTAGTTGCATCCTGCGGCTGACAGGCTGCGCAACTCGTCGCCATAGGCCTTGGCCACGTCGTCAAAGAAGGCCGGGTCCAGCTCGGGGTAGTGGGTTT
>JAYVDN010000206.1:0-2795 GCA_043749385.1 Polaromonas sp. | reverse complement strand
ATCATGCGCACGCTGGACATGGGCGCGATGGTGCTGCTCTCGCCCTTTGGCTTCTCGCCCACGGGCGAGGCGTTTAACCTGACGATGGAAGAAGTGGCTACCTCGGTGGCCACGGCCTTGCAGGCCGACAAGCTGATCTTTTTGACCGAAATTGCGGGTATTGCGCTGGATCCCACCCAGCCGCTCAGCGAAGACAACCCGATTGATACCGAGCTGCCACTGGCCGCTGCGGAGAAGCTGCTGGCCAGCTTGCCCGGTGCGCAGCTGCCCACCGACACGGCGTTTTACCTACAGCACTGTGTCAAGGCCTGCAAGAGCGGCGTAGAGCGCAGCCACATCTTGCCCTTTGCCACCGACGGCGCGCTGCTGCTGGAGGTGTATGTGCACGACGGTATCGGCACCATGGTGGTGGACGAAAAGCTGGAGTCCTTAAGAGAAGCCACGCCCGACGACGTAGGCGGCGTGCTGCAACTGATCGAGCCGTTTGAGCGCGACGGCACTTTAGTCAAACGTGACCGCACCGAGATCGAGCGCGACATTACCAACTACAGCATCATCGAGCACGACGGCGTGATCTTTGGTTGCGCCGCGCTGTACCCCTACCCCGAGGCGCGCACGGCCGAGATGGCGGCGCTCACCATCAGCCCGCAGGTGCAGGGCCAAGGCGATGGCGAGCGCATTTTGAAGCGGGTGGAGCAACGGGCCAAAGCAGCGGGGCTAGACACTATTTTTGTCCTGACCACCCGCACCATGCACTGGTTTATCAAACGCGGTTTTGCGCAGGTAGACCCAGACTGGTTGCCCGAGGCGCGCAAACGCAAATACAACTGGGACCGCAAAAGTCAGGTGCTGGTAAAGAAGCTGTGAAGGCGCTTGCTGGCGCTGTGGTTCACGCGCCAAAGTAGGTGTTACTACGCTAGCTCCAAACCACCCGCAGCCTGATACTCTAAGGCATTTCCGACAACTTATCACTTGATCAACATGTTTGCCCAATTCCTCAAACCCGGCGATACACAACAACGCTTGGGCTTCGTCATCGCCAACCAAATCGTTGATCTGAGCATTGCCGCTCCCTCCGTGCCACGTGATCTGCTCGCGTTGATCAAGCTCGGCCAAAGCGCGATGGACAGCGTCGCGCAAGCTGCCAAATCAGCCCCTGCGTCAGCCCACTTGGCCCTGAATACCGTGCAATGGCTGATGCCCATCAGCAACCCCGGCAAGATCATCTGCCTGGGCCTGAACTACGCCGAGCATGCCAAAGAAGGTGGCAATGCGCCTCCCACCTACCCCAGCTTTTTCCTGCGCGTCAACTCGTCCCTCATGGCGCACGAGGCTGCCATGGTTCGCCCTAAAGTGTCGGACAAACTCGACTACGAGGCCGAGCTGGCTGTCATCATCAGCAAACGCGCACGCCACCTAACGCCCGCCAACGCCTTGCAAGCCGTTGCTGGCTACTCGTGCTTTAACGACGGCTCGCTGCGCGACTACCAGCGCAAAACCACGCAATGGACGATTGGCAAAAACTTTGACGGCACCGGCGCGTTTGGCCCCGGCATGGTGCCTGCCAGCGCCCTGCCCCCGGGCGCTGCGGGCTTGCACATTGAGTCTCGCCTGAACGGCAAAGTCATGCAAAGCGACAACACCGGCAACAAGATGTTCCCGGTGATCCAAACCCTGTGCTGGCTCAGCGAGGTGATGACGCTGGAGCCCGGCGACGTGATCGCGATGGGCACGCCATCAGGCGTGGGCTATGCACGCACGCCACCCGTGTTTATGAAGGCGGGCGACCGCATTGAGGTGGAGATTGAGGGCATTGGCACGCTGGCCAATACCGTGGTGGACGAAGTCTGAACCTCTAGCAGCAAGGCTGGCGCGCATGCCGCGAGGCGGCGCTCAGCGCGCGCCCGCTTTGCGCCAGAGCAGCAAAGCCGCCAATACCAAACCCATGCCGGCAAAGGCCACAAAAGACCAGTTGGCTATCGAGCCTCCCAGAAACGTCCAGTCCACCTTGGAGCAGTCGCCACCGCCTTTGAAGATCATGGGGATGGCGCGTTTGAGGGGGAAAGTCTCCACCATGCCGTAAAAATCGCGCCCGCAGCTCACCACCTCGGGCGGGTACCACTGCAAAAAACTCTGCCGTGCGGCTACAAATGCGCCGCCACCGGCAAACAGCACGGCCAACCCAGCCCACACCGTCTGCAGCGTACCAGCGCCTTGACCTTTAGAGGCTTTCAGGCCACTAGCCCAGCAGAATATTGCGCAAGCAGCTACTAAAATAAGAGCGTACCGCTGCACAATGCACATCGGACAAGGCTCTAAACCGACCCCGTGCTGCAGGTACAAACCAAAAGCCAACATGCCGATGCAGGCTAGAGCGATCAGGCCAGCAGCACGGCCCAGAGTGAGATTTTTCCACAAATTTAGCATCAGGTTTTCCGGTAGGAGACAATAGAGGTATTGGACACGCGAACCCGGCATGGGTTCGCAACACCTTAGACAATTTTGTAATCACCTTATTCGACTGGACAACGACATGGCGCGCATGGTTAACTGTATCAAATTAGGCAAAGAAGCCGAGGGCATGGACTTTCCACCCTACCCTGGCGAGCTGGGCAAGAAGCTCTGGCAGCAAGTGAGCAAAGAGGCTTGGGCCGCATGGATGAAGCAGCAGACCATGCTGGTGAACGAGAACCGCCTGAACCTGGCCGACTTGCGCGCCCGCCAATACCTGGCCCGCCAGATGGAAGCGCACTTTTTTGGCGCGGGCGCCGATGCTGTGCAAGGCTATGTGCCAC
>JAYVDN010000205.1:0-2462 GCA_043749385.1 Polaromonas sp. | reverse complement strand
TTGTGTTTGGCGCTCTCGGTCATCCAGTCGGTGGTCCATGCAGGAGCGAGCTGGGTGACGAGATTGGCGTGCAAGCCCGCAGTTTTTAGCGCTGCTTTTACGTCGTCTTCTATCTGGCCCATGGCGGGGCAGCCGCTGTAGGTGGGGGTGATGACGACCTCTATGCTGCCGCTCTCTGCGTAGCGCACGTCGCGCAGAATGCCCAGCTCGCGGATGCTGACGACGGGGATTTCGGGGTCGGGGACTTGTTCTAGCAGTTGCCAGATATGTTCTAGCTGCGTAGCTAAAGTACCGGTGCGCAAAGTGGGGTCAGAGCAAAATTTCGGACCAGCGCTTTCATCTCCGGCAGCATGGTCGTCCTGAATTTTGATCTGACCCCATTTTGCTTCTTGTCCCCTCACCACGTTGCCTCCGGGTGTGCTCTGGCCAGGCTTTGCATCTCGGCCAGCAGGTAGCTCAGGTGCTCGGAGTGCTGGCCTTCTTTGCCGCGCGTGGTGTAGCCTTGATCGCTGGGCAGCTTGAGAGTCGCTTGGCTGATCACGGCGCTGATGCTGGCTTGCCACACGGGGCGCAACGCTGCTACATCCACACCGATGCCACTGCCTGCGGCAGCTTTTTCCAGCGCGCTTTGTGACCACCACTCTTGGGTAAACGGCATCAGATAGTCCACAGCGGCTTGCATACGCGCATGCGACTCTAATGTGCCGTCACCCAGACGTAGCATCCAGTCGGTACTGTGGCGCAGGTGGTAGCGCACCTCTTTCACGCTCTTGCCTGCAATTGCGGCGAGCTGTGGGTCGCGAGAGTTTTGCAACTCTGCCCACGCCAGCACCATCAACGAGGAATACAAAAAATTACGCGCTATGGTTACCGCATAGTCCATTTCAGTCTGCACCGACGGCGCGAACGCAGTACGGTGCGGTAGTTCGAGGATGGTGTAGTTGAGAAACTGCCCGGGGCTGCGAAAGTAAGCCAACTTGTCTTCAGTGATGGCCGCCCCGAGCGCCGACAGGCCGCCCTCAGGCGCGAGAGCCCCCTCGGGGGGCACAGTAGCACACGCAGTGGCAAGCGTGGGGGCCATAAGCTTTGCAGCATGTTGGTAGAGCATGCGGGCCTGGCCGATGTGGTCCAGGCCAATATTGGCCATGGCGATATCGTCCTCCAGCACGGGGCCATGGCTGCACCACTGGGCAACGCGCTGGCCATGGACGAGGGCGTTGTCGGCCAGGTGCAAGATGTACTGTGCGGGGTCAGTGGCCGACAGCGCGGGCATGGTTTGGATAGCCATCACATATGCCCTACTGCATCAGGAATCACGTAGAAGGTGGGGTGGCGGTAAATCTTGTCACTCGCGGGTTCAAACATTTCGTCTTTGTCCTCCGGCTGGCTGGCGGTAATGTCCTTGCTGGCCACCACCCAAATGCTCACACCTTCCATGCGCCGCGTGTACACATCCCTCGCCATGTTCAGCGCCTGCTGGGCGTCGGCCGCATGCAAACTGCCGCAATGCTTATGCTCCAGTCCCTGTTTGCTGCGCAGGAAGACTTCGAAGAGAGGGAGTTCTTGTGTCATGGTGTTTGTATTGCTCGAAAGTGGGGAATGAAGACAGGACGCAGAAGACGCAAAAGTTACGCAAAGGACGCAAAAGAAGACAAAAGAAGACAAAAGAAAAAATGAAAACGAAACGATAGCGTGGTTGCTAGCCTGTCTTTAGACTTAATCTTGAATAATTTTTGGTTTTCCTTTTGCGTCCTTTGCGTAACTTTTGCGTCCTCTGCGTCCGGAAGTTCGGTATTTAAAACCTCAAGGCATCATGCCGCCTGCCGAAGCGAAGTAGTCTTTTGTTTAGCCGCATAAGCCAACGCCGCCTCCCGCACCCAAGCGCCGTCCTCATGCGCCTTCACACGCGTGGCCAAGCGCTCAGCATTGCACGGCCCGTTGCCGTTGACCGTGGCCCAAAACTCGTCCCAGTCAATCGCGCCGTAGTCGTGGCAGCCCTTGGCTTCGTTCCACTTCAAGTCAGGGTCAGGCAGCGTCACGCCCAGAATGGCGGCTTGCGGCACGGTGGAATCGACAAATCTTTGCCGCAGGTCGTCGTTGGAGATGCGTTTGATGCCCCAGCGCATACTTTGGCCGCTATTCGGGCTGTCGGTATCGGGTGGTCCAAACATGGCCAGCACCGGCCACCACCAGCGGTTCACCGAGTCTTGCACCATGGCGCGTTGCTCGGCAGTGCCGCCCATCATGGTCAGCAGGCTCTCAAAGCCTTGGCGTTGGTGGAAACTTTCTTCTTTGCAAATGCGAATCATCGCGCGGGCATACGGCCCGTAGGTGCAACGGCAAATCGGCACCTGGTTCATGATGGCGGCGCCGTCCACCAGCCAGCCGATGGTGCCGGTGTCGGCCCAGGTCAGGGTGGGGTAGTTAAAGATGCTGCTGTATTTGGCTTTGCCGGTGTGCAG
>JAYVDN010000204.1:0-5499 GCA_043749385.1 Polaromonas sp. | reverse complement strand
CCGAGGCGCAGTTGCAGCTTTTACAAAGCCAGCTAGACCCGCATATGCTGTTCAACACCCTGGCCAATCTGCGCGCCTTGATAGCCACCGACCCGCCGCGTGCCACGCAGATGCTAGACCGCTTGAACGATTACCTGCGCAGCACCCTCACCGCCTCGCGTGCTACCGAGCACCCCTTGAGCGCCGAATTTGACCGCCTGCGTGACTACCTGGAGCTGATGCAAATCCGCATGGGCGAGCGCCTGCGCTACACGCTGGATTTACCCGCCGATTTGGCGCAGCACATGGTGCCGCCGCTGGTCTTGCAAAGCTTGGTAGAAAACGCCATCGTGCACGGCCTTGAGCCTAAAGTGGCGGGTGGCCAGATCCACATCAGCGCCCGCGCGCAAGCGGGCCAGCTGGTGCTGCAGGTGAGCGATACAGGCGTGGGTTTTGACGCTGCCAACACCCCGGAAGGCTTTGGCATTACCCAAGTACGCGAGCGTTTAATCACCCGCTATGGCAACCAAGCCACTATCAATATCGAAGCTGCTCCCGCGATATTTCAGTGCTCTGCAGCCTTAAATGATGCTCAAAATAGCCGTCTGGAAGGCTGTAGCGTGCTGCTGCGCATCCCTTTAGAGCCTGCTAACCCATCTACGCCATGACAACCCATCGCGCCCCCACCGCCCTGATCGCCGAAGACGAGCCGCTGCTGGCCCAGGCCTTGGCACGCGAGTTGGCCGCCGCCTGGCCAGAGTTACAGATCATCGCCACCGTCGGGGACGGCCTGAGCGCCGTGCGCGAGGCATTGGCTCTGCAACCTGACCTGCTGTTCTTCGACGTGCGCATGCCAGGCCTGAGCGGCCTGGACGCCGCTGCCGACATTGCCGACCAATGGCCCCCCGACCAGCTACTGCCCTTGCTGGTCTTTATCACCGCCTACGACGAATACGCCGTGCAGGCCTTTGACCGCGCTGCCGTGGACTACCTTCTTAAACCCCTGCAAAGCGCCCGTTTGCAGCAGTCTTTAGAACGAATTAAGCCGCTAGCCCAACAAAGAATAGCGGGAGCAGCTACGCATTCAGTAGCAATTGGCGCTGCTCCAAGCCGTGCCTCCAGTCATGAAACTGAGCCCTCGCAAGCCGCACTGGAGCAACTGCGCAGCCTGCTGAACGGCCCTGTGCCGCGCCCCGCGCCTGCCCTGCTGCAGCGTTTGCAAGTCGGCATCGGCAGCAGCATCACCCTCGTGCCGATTGACGATGTGCAGTATTTTGAAGCCGCTGACAAGTATGTGCGCGTGGTCACTGCCAGCAAAGAATATGTGATCCGCACGCCCATCAAAGACCTGCTACCCCAGCTGGACGCGCAGGTGTTTTGGCAAGTCCACCGCAGCACCGTGGTGCGCGCCAGTGCCATCGAGGCAGTGCGCCGTGACGAAGCTGGCAAGCTGCGCGTTACATTGCGCGCCAACAGTAGCGGGCACAGCGACTCACTGGCTGTGAGCCGCCTTTTTGCCCATGTCTTTAAGGCTATGTAAATACAAGCTTAGCTCCCTAGGCAAAATTTTCGCTATGTATTACATAGCTGCTCCCGCGATATTCTATTGGCCTAGAGCCTCATTCACATCTAAAAACTAGGCAAAAACTGACCCTTTTCAGCTTCCGGGGCCTCTGGGAGCCTGAAAACTGGCGGAAAACCCCAAATTTACCGATTTTTGGCCCATTTTTTAGACACCTATCGGCCGGCAGACCAATAGAATATCGCGGGAGCAGCTATTTAATACATAGCGTACTGTTTGGCTGGCGGAGATGATCATGGCGTCGCCCATAAGGTTTGCATGGTCGCCAAATAGCGCTGCGCAATGGCCTCTTTGGCGACATGTTTGCCTTGACATATTACTTGTTTGCCTGCTACGTACACCGCGTCAATGGCATCGCCCTGCGCTGCAAACACCAATGCGTCCAGCCCGTAATCGGCGGGCACACCCAAAAGACCCGGACATTGGCTATTGAGCACCACCATGTCGGCCCGCGCGCCCACCGCCAAGCCTTGCGGGCCCAGGCCCGCAGCGCGGCCACCGCCTGCTAGCGCTGCATCAAACAGGCGCTGCGCGGTGGACTGCGCGCCCTGCGCAGACGCGGCGCAGACATTGCGCTGCTGCAAATGCAGGCGCTGGCCGTATTCGAGCCAGCGCAGCTCTTCGCGCCATTGGCGGCAGACATGGCTGTCTGAGCCGATGGCCATACCTACGCCTGCGCGCAACCAATGCGGCACGTCGGTTAAACCATCGCCCAAATTAGCCTCGGTGCTGGGGCAGATCACCAGTTGCGCGCCTGTGGCGGCTACCGCGTCGATCTCTTGCGCAGTGCTGTGCGTGGCGTGCACCAAATGCCAGCGCGCGTCCAGCAAGCCCTGCTCGCACAGCCACTGCACCGGGCGTTGGCCGGTACTCGCAAGGCAGTCGGTTACCTCGGCCATTTGCTCGGCCACATGGATGTGCAAGGGGCAGTCGGTATCGGCCAATAGGCCCTTGAGTTGATGGATGGATTCTGGCGTGGCCGCACGCAGCGAGTGGATGGCCGCGCCCGCGTTCACCAGTGGCTCACCTGCGGCGGCCACCGTTTTCAGCAGATCAAACACCCAGGCTGCATCGGCAGCAAAACGTTTTTGATCGTCACGCAAGGCGGGCAAGGCAAACCCGGCACGCTCATACAAAGTAGGTAGCACCGTCAGCCCCAGCCCCGCCTGGCTGGCCGCCTGCGTGAGCGCCCAGGTCATGGCATACGGATCCGCATAAGGCTGGTCATCGGGCGCGTGGTGCAGGTAGTGAAACTCGCACACCTGGGTGTAGCCGCCTTCCAGCAGCTCGGCGTAGAGCTGGGCGGCGATGGCCTGCAAATGCGCGGGCGTGACGCGCTGCGCCACGCTGTACATGCGCTCACGCCAAGACCAAAAATTGTCTTGCGCGTTGAGCCGCCGCTCGGCCATGCCGGCAAAGGCGCGCTGAAAGGCGTGGCTGTGGGCGTTCACCAAGCCGGGCAGTACGGGTGCCCGCAAGACCGTTGCGCCTTGCGCGGGCGCGGGCACGTTCGCTGTGATGTCAGACCAATGCCCGGTAGCATCTACCGTCAACAGCACATGGTGCTGCCACGTGCCACCTGTCCACGCCAGCGGTGCCCAGAACTTTTGCACAGTACTAGCCATGCGGCACCACACTGGCCAACAGCGCAGTCAAATCGTGCAGCACAGGGTGAATGCGTGCTTGGCGCTGCGGCTGCAGCACATAGGGCGGCGACTCTTGCATATAGGTGCTCCAGCACATCTCCAGCTGCACCGCATGAATGCCTTCGCCAGGCCGACCGTATTGGCGCGTGATGTAGCCGCCCTTAAAGCGGCCATCCATCACATGGGTAAACGCGCTCTGGCCTGCAAGCAATTGCGCCACGGCTTCACGCAGATTGCCTGCACAGCTTGCCCCATTGGCCGTGCCAATATTCTACTCAGGCAGGGTGCCCTCAAACAGCCAGGGCAATTGCGACTTGATGCTGTGCCCGTCAAACAGCACCGCATAGCCGTGCAGCGCCTTGATGCGTGCCAGCTCGCCGGCCAGGGCGTCGTGGTAGGGCTGCCAATACTGCGCGATGCGCTGCGCTACGTGGTGCGCATCGGGCGCGCAGCCAGGCTGGTAAATGCTGTCGCCATAAAAATCGGTCACGGGGCACAGTCCCGTGTTATTAGATCCTGGGTACATCACTGCGCCATAGGGCGGGCGGTTCAGGTCGATCACATAGCGCGAACGCAGAGGCACCAGCAGGCTGGCGTTTTGGGTTTTGACATAGTCGTACAGCACGTCCAGGTGCCAATCGGTGTCGGCGACTTCAAGCGCTTTAGCGGTGAAAAGCTTGCGCATATCGCCAGGAATCTTCGTGCCCGCGTGCGGTACGCTCACCAGCAGGGGGCTGGTGCCTTGGTGCAAATTAAAAACCGGTGTCTTCTCGTCGGTCATAGACGGTGTTCCTTTCCTGCCACGACCCGCGCCATGCACGGGTTGCGGCCAAACCAATAGGCTAATTCTCTGGGGTGCTCCACCTGCCACAGCGCAAAATCGGCGCGCTGCCCGGCCACTATATGGCCACGGTCTTGAAGGCCTAGCGCGCGAGCGGCGTGCACCGTCATGCCTTGCAATGCTTCCAGCGGCGTTAGCTTGAACAAGGTGCAAGCCATGTTCAGCATCAACAGCGGCGACAGGGTGGGCGACGAGCCGGGGTTATGGTCAGTGGCAATCGCGATGGGCACGCACGCATCGCGCAAGGCCTGCACAGGCGGCAGCTGCGTCTCGCGCAGAAAATAATACGCCCCTGGCAGCAATACCGCCACGGTGCCTGACTGCGCCATGGCGGCAATGCCCTGCGCGCTGAGATGCTCCAGATGGTCGCACGACAGCGCGCCGTAGCTGGCCGCCAAAGCCGCACCGTCCTGGTCGCTCAGTTGCTCTGCATGCAACTTCACAGGCAAACCCAGCGCACGCGCCGCTGCAAACACCCGCTGCGTCTGCGCGCGGGTAAAGCCAATGGTGTCGCAAAACACGTCCACCGAATCCATCAACGCTTCTGCGTGCAGATGGGGCAGCCAGGCGCACACGGCATCAATGTAGTCATCGGAGCGTCCTGCATATTCGGGCGGCAGGGCGTGGGCCGACAGGCAGGTGGCCTGCACCGACAGGGGCAAGGTCTCTTGCAGCCGCCGCGCCACCCGCAGGCAGCGCGCTTCGTGCTCCAAGCTCAGGCCGTAGCCGGATTTCACCTCTACCGTGGCCACGCCCTCGCGCATCAGCGCCTGGGCACGCTCGCTGGCGCTGGCCAGCAAAGCGCCGTCACTGCATGCGCGCGTGGCCTCTACCGTAGAGCGAATGCCGCCCCCGGAGCGGGCAATATCCTCGTAGCTGGCGCCTTGCAAGCGCAGCTCAAACTCGTGCGCGCGGTGGCCGCCGTAGACCAAATGGGTGTGGCAGTCGATCAGGCCGGGCGTCAGCAGCGCGCCCTGCAGGTCATGCTCTGCCGATACCTGCGCACGCAGATCGGCAGGCAAAGCCTCGCGCGCGCCCACCCATTCAATGCGCTCACCGCGCGTCAGCACCGCAGCATCGGGGATAAAGCCCCAGCCCGCTGCGTCGTCCTTCCCATGCGCAGTCGCACCCGCAGGCGCGCCCAGCGTTGCCACGCTAGCGCGATGCCATAAAGCCAAAGTCATGGGGTCTCCTTTACCACCTGCGCGCCCAGCCACCACGCACCCCGCAGTGGCGCGTTGGCAGGCTCATCGCAGGTAAACCGCCACACCGAGGGTGCGGCATTCGCTGTCCACAAAAAATCATACGCTTCCAAGCGGCGTTCATGAAAATCGTCACACCAAAGGCCTGCAGCGGTGGTAAACAATGCGCGCAGCGGCAGAGCCGACTGCCAGGCCACGCCGTGCGCTACCCGCTGCATAGATGCGCCCGCTGTATCGCTGCCGCGCAGC
>JAYVDN010000203.1:0-4351 GCA_043749385.1 Polaromonas sp. | reverse complement strand
GTGACCAACTGCTCTAAAAAGTGGGCTGTTGCGGTAGCTACGCGCTGGGCATGCGCCGCATCTACGGAAAAGTTGGTTGCCAAGCGCTGGATACTGGCTGAGCGCACATCCGTATCTGCGGCTTCGCGGTCCAGTAAATCAATTAACAAACCATTGCGCAGGGCACCTTCGGCAACGGTCAATTGTGTGAGATGCAATAAGTCAAACAAGGCGCGCAAAATCGCTACGCCTCCTCCAATCACGGCCCGTCGATCGTCTTTTAGTCCAATGAGTTCCACTTTGTCGATATGGCCTGCGCTGAGCAATGCGCCATAGAGCCAGTCTAGTCCAGCGCGCGTCACACTGCCAGCTGGGTATCCTTTGCCCATCAAAATATCTGCTACCGCACCCACTGTGCCTGAGGAGCCGTAGGCCGCATCCCAATGGGTTGCTTCGAAGCTGGCCGCCGCTTCGTCTAATATGGCCTGCGCCGCTACTTCTGCACGCAGAAAATTGGCGCTGTCCAAACGCCCGTTGTCGAAGTACTTCATCGACCATGCCACGCTGCCCAGCCGGTAGGATTCTGTGCGCTGCGATTGGTAACCCTGGCCCAATATCAGCTCGGTGGAACGTCCTCCAATGTCAATCACCAAGCGGCGCTCGGCAGACTGGGGTAGCAGATGCGCTACCCCCATGTAGATCAGGCGTGCCTCTTCTCGGCCGGAGATAACGTCGATGGGAAAGCCGAGTATTTTGGTGGCTTGCCTGAGAAACACATCGCGGTTACGCGCCTCACGCAGGGTCTGGGTCGCTACCGCACGAACTTGGCCGCGCTTAAAGCCGCCCAGCCGTTCGGAAAACCTGGCCAGGCAGTCCCAACCGCGCTGCATAGCCTCAGCGGAGAGGTTGCGTTCGCTGTCCAACCCGTTGCCTTGGCGTACCGTTTCTTTGAGGTACTCGACCCTCTGGACATGACCGTAGTCAAGGCGACCAATTTCTAGCCTGAAACTGTTGGAGCCGAGGTCAATGGCGGCAAGAAGAGAACCGTTTTGCATAGATGCTTGTCAAAGAGTTTGCCAAGCATAGCACCCGCAATGTACACGAACGTTTGTATCAGCGGATTTTGTACTGGAAGTGGAAAATTTAGCCTATCAACCTGCCGTCTGCGCCCAGCATGCTTTGGGTGACATAGACAGAGCTGCGTTTTTGCGCGTTGTAGGCTACCCGGTACCCGCCCAAGTCATGGTCTTGGCGGCGGTTAAAGGCTTGCAGTGCGCTGGCCCGGGTGACCGGGCCTTCGATGCCTCGAATCACCTCATACGTATAGCGGGCGGCTATAAATCCGGCCAGACTAAGGGGGGTGGGCGGTTCGTCATACAGTTTGGTCATGACTTGCCGATAGTAGCGCACGATAGGCAAGGCGGCGTTGACCATGGGTACGGCTTGGGTAGCGATGATGGGGATGCTTTTGGCGGCACCCATTTGCTGCAGGGTTTGCAAATTGACATCGGCCAATGCCACAACGTAGCGCTGCCGGGCTTGCTTTTCCAAGCCTTGGGTGAATTGCGCAAGCTCGGGTGTGCCACCAATAAACAAAATTACAGCAGCGGTATTAGCGCTGAGCTTTTGACCCGTCTCTCGCAAATTGGCAGTCACTGCCTGCTCCTGCAAGGTGAAACCCAATTTTTCAGATATGCGCCGTATATCCACGATGTTTTGCTGGCGCTCAAATGCAGAGGCAAAAACTACCGCTAAACTAGTCGTACCCAAGGTGGACAAGGATTTAAGGGCATGGCCAATTTGCTCATCGCGCGAAGAAAAAATGGCAAAAGTGTTGGCATCCAATTCGGCACTGGCGTTTTGCAGCCAAGGTGCTACATGGGCCAAGCCGGCTTTTTCCATGCGCAACAGCGCGTTGAGTTGATTGGCCAGCGGATCGGCGACGGTTCCTGAAAGCGCAACGCAGCTTGGGTTATCACGCGCTTGCGCCCAAGCTAGCTTGGCGCTTTGCTCGGTGCCATCTGTGTCAATCACCCAGTGCGTGACGAGGCGACCGCGTATGCCCCCTCCCGCATTGATATCTTGCCAGGCAGCGCGGCTGCCGATGAGGAAGTCTTTTGCAACATCTCGTTGCATAGAGGATGTGTCCACAATTTGTGTGACGGTGATAGCGCCCAGCGTGGCGGCCCGGCTGGGTTGGGCCTGTACGTCCTTGGTATGCAGCGCTAAGGGAGAAAGCGCTATCGGTAACACACAAGCTAAACCGCGCCCAGTGCCTATAAATTGCCTGCGATTGACATCAGAGTGGTGGGATTTTTTATCCTCTAACCAAAGCTTTTTCGTCGTTTGAAGTATTTTATGTACTATGTTTATCATAGCTGCTCCCGCGATATTCTAAAGGGCTGTTGCCATTATTCGTATTCAAAATTCTACTTGCGCACCGGCGGCATCAGTACGCGGTCAACGATATGCACCACGCCATTGGTAGCACTGATATCTGCTGTTTGCACCACTGCATCCTCTACCGTTACAAACGCTCCAGCTTTGGCTAAGGCCAAATTACCGCCTTGCACAGTTTTAGCTGGGCCGTCTTTGACATCTTGCGACATCGCCTTGCTAGCCAGCACGTGGTAAGTGAGAACTTCCGTCAAGCGCGCCGGGTTAGCTGCCAACTCGTCCATCGTTTTGGCGGGCACGGTTTTAAAGGCTTCGTTGCTTGGCGCAAACACGGTGTAGCTACCCGCGCCATTCAAGGTATTGGTCAAACCAGCCTTGGCTAACAGGCTGCTCAATGTGCTTAGTTCTGGTGTAGCCGCAATGGTGGCGCCTACTGGCTGCGGGCTGGGTATGCTGGCGCAAGCCGACAAAATCAGGGCGCTCGCTAAGGTGAGACTGGTAATGGCGTGGCGGCGTGCAATGCTAATAGTGTTCATAAAGAAGAAGCCTTTCGTAAAAAATGGGAGAGCCGACATAAGCATTAAGAATGCATATCGAACTCCCCTAATCTAATAGCCTTTTGTGACATTGGTGTGGCATAACCATGACTTTTCAATGACAAAAATAGATGCCAACATTCGGTTCGTGTCATATCTTTGTCATATTTAGTCTCTATATTCAATGCATACCAACCCGGCCCATTGGCTTAATTTATAGAAGGTGTATGTATGAAACGATTTGCAATCAAACTCGCGTTAGTCAGTTCAGGTGGCTTGATGAGCGTGGCGATGGCATTTGCGCAAGACGTGACGGGCGCAGGTGCTACTTTTCCAGCTCCGCTGTACGCTAAGTGGGCGTCTGAATACAACAAAAGCACGGGTGTCAAGATCAACTACCAGTCAGTAGGCTCAGGGGCTGGTATCCGTCAAATTGAAGCAAAAACAGTGGATTTTGGTGCCTCAGACATGCCACTGAAAGACGAAGATCTGAAAGCCAAGAATCTCGTCCAATTTCCTACCGTGATAGGCGGCGTTGTGCCAGTGATCAACGTGAAAGGGATTGCTGCCGGTCAACTGAAGCTGACAGGACCAGTGCTGGGAGATATTTTTCTGGGCAAGATCACGAAGTGGAATGACAACGCGATCAAGACACTCAATCCGGGTTTGAGTTTGCCTGATGCGGCCATATCACCAGTTCGCCGGGCCGACGGTTCGGGTACCAGCTTCATCTTTACAAACTACCTGTCTAAGGTAAATCCTGATTGGAAAAGCAAAGTAGGCGAGGGCACAGCAGTGAACTGGCCTACCGGTGCGGGTGGCAAGGGCAACGAAGGTGTCGCTGCATTTGTGAACCGGCTGCCCAACTCCATTGGCTACGTGGAATACGCCTACGTCAAGCAAAACAAAATGACTTATGCGCAAATGCAAAACACGGATGGAGTGTACGTATCTCCCAACGACACTGCATTCAAAGCGGCGGCGGCTGGTGCAGACTGGAACAAGAGCTTTTATCAAATCTTGACCAATCAGCCTGGCAAAGAAGCCTGGCCAATCAGTGGCGCAACGTTTATCCTGATGCAAAAAGTGCAAGACAAGCCAGCTAATGCGACCGCTGCGCTGAAATTCTTTACTTGGGCGTATGCTAACGGCAGCAAGATGGCCGACGAGCTGGACTATGTGCCGATGCCTGATGGCACAAAAGCTGCGATCGAAAAAGCTTGGGGTGAGATCAAGGACGCCTCTGGCAAGTCGGTAGCTTTCAAATAACGCATACTAAAAATCCACGCAAGATACTATTTTTCAATGCAGACCATCATGCAAGCAGTGAGTTATAAGAAATCTTCATGGCTCAGCGTTGACCGTGTTTTTGCATGGGCTGCGCACGCGGCAGCGATCGCTACCTTGGCTCTGCTGGCGGGTATCATGCTGTCGCTTGT
>JAYVDN010000202.1:0-6640 GCA_043749385.1 Polaromonas sp. | reverse complement strand
TTGGACCTGGTGATGTACTGTGCGGGCACCTACGCCGCCCAGCGCGCCCAAGACATGCAAGCGCACGACATTGCCCACCATGTGCAGGTCAATTACATGGGTGCCATCTACAGCATTGCCGCCGTGCTGCCCAGTATGCTGGCCGCCAAACATGGCCATGTCAGCCTGGTGTCCAGCGTCGCGGGCTTTCGCGGCCTGCCCAAGTCGCTGGCCTACGGGCCGACCAAGGCGGCATTGATCAACCTGGCCGAGACGCTGTATATTGACCTGCACGACGAAGGTCTGGGCGTGAGCGTGGTGAACCCTGGCTTTGTGCAAACGCCGCTTACCGCACAAAATAAATTCCATATGCCAGCGCTTATATCGCCTGAGCAAGCTGCTTCTGAAATAGTAGCGCACTGGGAAAAAGGGCGGTTTGAAATCCACTTCCCCAAGCGCTTCACACGCTGGATGAAGTTGATGCGCATCTTGCCCTATAGCGTATATTTCAAAGCTGTGAGCCGATTTACCGGGCTGTAAATGACTGCTATCCCCAGCGCCGGGCAAACGGCACCTCCTGAAGAACAGGTTGTCGAGCGCCTAGCCGTGTTTTTTGAAACACTACAACCGTCCAGTGTGCAAGGCATGGGCGAATTTTATACGGCTGACGCGTATTTTAAAGACCCCTTCAATGAGGTGCACGGCTTGGCCGATATCCAACGTATCTTCAGCCATATGTATGTCGCGCTAGACCAGCCGCATTTTGTGGTGACTGACCGGGTGGTGCAGGGCAGCCAATGCTTTTTGGTCTGGGACTTCAGGTTTCATTTCAAGCGGTTTGACACGACCACACTACACACCGTACGTGGCACCTCGCATCTGCGCTTTGCGCCGGACGGACGCGTGAACTACCACCGTGATGATTGGGATGCTGCCCAGGAGCTGTACGACAAGCTTCCCTTGATAGGAAGTCTGATGCGTTGGTTTAAGAAGCGGGTCAATAGCTAAACGAGAGTTAGCGCTGCACTACCCAGCGGGCTCTGCCTCCACACACACCGGGACACGTTGCGCCAAAGCGCACATCAATTCATAGCCCACAGTGCCCGCTTTCGCGGCCACCTCGTCAATGGATAGTACGGTGCCATTGCTGGCACGGCCCCATAGAGTGACCTCGCTGCCGATGCCTGCCTCTGGCAGGTCGGTAATGTCCACGGTGATCATGTCCATGCTCACGCGGCCCACGGTATGGGTACGCACACCGTCGACAAGTACAGGTGTGCCAGTGGGGCAAATACGTGGATAACCATCGGCATAGCCGCAGGCCACCACCGCAATGCGCATCGGTGTCTCAGTTACAAAAGATGAACCATAACCCACACTGTCGCCGTTAGATAGAGCGCAAGTAGCTATCACCTTGGTAGCTAATGTCATGGCGGGCTGCAAATTCCAATGCGCAAGATCGTGCTCGGGGTAATCCACTGCGCTACCGTACAGTGTGATGCCTGGGCGGATCCAGTCGGTACGCAGATCCTGCGCGTTGTAACGAAAGGTGGCAGCGCTGTTGCTTAAGGTTCGCTCACCGGGCAAGTCTTGCGTGGCTGCGTTGAAGGCGGCCAGCTGGTGAGCAATGCCGTCCTTGCCAAAACGCGGTGCATCGGCATCGCTAAAGTGCGTCATCAACGAAATCTCCTCGACTTGCGGCAAAGCGTTCAGACGCGCCCAGGCGCTGCGGTAGCTTGTGGGTTTGAAACCCAGGCGGTTCATACCAGAGTTCATTTTTAAAAACACGCGGTGCGGTGCATTGGTTTTATGCGCGGCCAGCATGTCGATTTGCTCGCTGCAATGCACCGTGTGCCATAACGACAGGCGCGAGCATAGCTCCAAATCACGCGCATCAAAGATGCCTTCCAGCAGCAAAATAGGCCCGCGCCAGCCCAAGTCACGCACCCGTTGCGCTTCGTCTAAATCCAGCAGGGCAAAACCGTCTGCCGCACGCAGACCGTCAAAAACTCGTTCAATACCGTGCCCATACGCGTTGGCTTTGACTACGCCCCAAACTTTGGCATCTGGCGCAGCGGCCTGCGCGCGGGCCAGATTGTGGCGCAAGGCAGCCTTGTGGATAGTGGCAAGGATCGGACGCGGCATAGGCTTAAGTGTGACTAAAGTGGAAGGCTTGCACGGCTGTCAAGCAGGGAATTCGCTAGTGTAGGCGCAAGAAGAATAATGGGTAAGGGGGCGCCGCATGCTATAAACACAGGTCGTTGTAAAACAATCAGATTGATCCTTAAGTGAAACGCGGTTTTTATACCATCATGTCGGCGCAGTTTTTTAGCTCGCTGGCAGACAATGCTCTTTTTGTTGCAGCTGTAGAGCTTTTGCGCAGCAGTGACGAACCAGAATGGCAGCGAGCTGCTCTGGTGCCTATGTTTGCTTTGTTTTATGTACTGTTAGCCCCTTTTGTGGGGGCTTTTGCAGACTCGCAGCCCAAAGGCAGGGTTATGCTGGTCAGCAACACCATCAAAATTGTAGGCTGTTTGATGATGCTGTTTGGATCGCACCCGCTGTTGGCTTATGCCATCGTGGGTTTAGGCGCTGCGGCGTATTCGCCTGCAAAGTTTGGAATTTTGACCGAACTATTGCCCTCGTCGCAATTGGTCAAAGCCAATGGTTGGATTGAAGGTTTGACAATCACCTCTATCATTTTGGGTGTCTTGCTTGGCGGGCAACTGGTGGGACATTCGGTGTCGCATCTATTGTTGTCTTTTGACTTTCCCATCATCAATACAGGGGTAGACACCCCTCCTGAAGCCGCCATCTGCGTGCTCATATTCGTTTACATCCTGGCCGCCTGGTTTAACACCCGCATTCCGCTGACGGGCGCAACCATGCGACCACTGCCCAAAAACTTATTGACCCTGCTGCCAGATTTCTGGGGTTGCAACTTGGCCTTGTGGCGGGACAAGTTGGGCCAAATTTCTCTGGCTACCACCACGGTGTTTTGGGGTGTAAGTGGCAACCTGCGCTATATCGTGCTAGCGTGGAGCGCAGCCGCTTTAAGCTACAGCACCACACAGGCTTCGGCCTTGGTGGGGGTTGTGGCTATTGGCACAGCGGTGGGGGCCATAGCGGCTTCTATGAAGATGCGCTTGGACCACGCAACAAGTTTAATGCCTTTGGGTATTGCTATGGGGCTGTTGATGATTGTGCTCAACTTCATCACCAACGTCTGGATCGCTGTGCCGTTCTTAATTTTGCTGGGGGCTGTCGCTGGATTTTTGTTGGTACCGATGAACGCCTTGCTGCAACACCGTGGCCACAACCTGATGGGCGCTGGCCGTTCTATTGCGGTGCAGAACTTTAATGAGCAAGCTTGTATTTTGGCGCTGGGCGCGTTTTATACCCTGATCTCCACCGTCGATTGGTCGGACTTTGCGTTGGCCGAGACCTTGGGGCTGGACGACTTGGAGCCGGAGCAATTGAGTGCCTATCTGGCGATTACGATCTTCGGTTTGCTAGTGGCAGGCATCATGTGGTTAATCAAGCGCTGGCATGCCTCCAATCACATTCACCACCGCGATGAGCTAGCGCGCCTCTTGCACATAGCGCGCAACGATAACTTGCATGGTTGAAGCCGTGCCGCACGCTGGCCATGCGCGTTGGGCAGCGTCTGCATTGTTGGTCAATGCTTTTGTATGGGGCGTCTCGTGGTGGCCTTTTCGCGCCCTGCAAAACCAAGGAGTGCATCCGTTGTGGGCCACGGCACTGCTATATGGGTTTGCAGTGGTCTGCGTGCTGCTATTGCGCCCCGGCGCATGGCGTGCCTATGCTGCGTACCCGGCGCTGTGGTGGTTGGCGTTGGCGTCGGGCCTTACCAATATTTGTTTTAACTGGGCCGTCACTGTCGGCGATGTTGTCCGCGTGGTGTTGCTGTTCTACCTGATGCCCGCCTGGGCCGTATTGCTGGCATGGCCTGTCTTGGGCGAAAAGCCCAAGCCGATGGCTTTGCTGCGCTTGACTCTGGCATTGATGGGCGTGCTGTTGGTGCTCAAACACCCCGATTCAGCCTGGCCTGTGCCGCAAAGCTTGATCGACTACCTGTCATTGGCGGGAGGTATGTGCTTTGCGCTGGTCAATATTATGCTGCGCAAGCTGCGGGACGCGCCCAGCGAGGCCCGCATGATGGGTATGTTCGGCGGCGGGGCGGTGATGGCGCTAGTGGTAGCGCTGTGGGGTGGCACTGCAGGCTGGGTGCCCAGCTTGCCAGCCTTGCAGCCGGGTTGGGTAGGTTTGGCCTTCGCCTTGGCGCTGGCATTTTTAATCGGTAATCTGGCCTTGCAGTATGGCGCTGCCCGTTTGCGCTCTGGCACTACAGCGATGGTGATGTTGTCGGAAATTGTGTTTGCCAGCGCTTCATCCGTCCTGTTAGGTGCAGCTTCATTAGAGGCGCGCACCTTATGGGGCGGGGCACTGATACTGTTTGCTGCGGCTTGGGCAGCTTGGGCAGAGGGTGAGTCAGGCCACTAAGACAGCAATGCAGCGGTATCTTGTGCGACTAAACGCCGCACATGCTCGAGCAAAGTGGCGTCGGTGTAGGGTTTGGTCAAATACAAATCTACGCCAGCGTCTAGCGCCAAGTCGCGGTGCTTATCGCTAGCGCGCGAAGTGATCATGACCACCGGCAGGCCCATAAAGTGCGGAAGCTCGCGGATACGTTTGGTCAAGTCCAGACCGTTCAGGTTAGGCATTTCCAGGTCGGTCAAGACAATGGCGGGCGGCTTGTCGCGCAAGCTGTCCAGTGCCAAAAATCCGTCGTTGGCGCTGGTGACTTCATAGCCTGCGTCTTGCAGCAGCTGCTCCATGGAGCGACGCACAGACAGTGCGTCATCTACCACCAGAATACGGGTTTTCTTGACCGCCATACGGCGGCGCAGAGCGAGCGACGCTGTGACGCGCACGCTAGACTTGGCAGAGCGCTCCAGCGCGGGCACGTCCAGCACAAACATGGGTTTACCATCGCCACGCATGGCCCCACCCACCACACCTGCAATACGCCGCGTTAAGCGGCCCACGTCTTGCAAAATGAGCTCGCGCGCGTCAATCACCCCATCTACGATCAGGGCGATGGTGCCACTGGCAGCCCGGGCAAGTACGCAAGGCTTTTTGCTCGCCATCAGATCCACGGTGTCTTCAAATCCAAGCCACATCCCCAGGCTGTAGGCGGGGTAGCTGCTGCCTGCATGCTCCAGCATGGCTTGCTTGCCCTGGAGGATTAGCTTGACCTCATCGGCGGCAAACGCTTGCACCACCTGGTCAGAAGGCAGTGCCACCCATTCTCCAGCGCAGCTCACAATCAAAGACTGGGTGGCTCCCGTAGACACGGGGACGTGCAAGGTGAAGCTGGTGCCTTCAAACGGCTTGCTGGCAATCTCCAGGCGCCCTTTGAGCGCACTGACGCGGTCGTTTACTACGTCCATGCCTACGCCACGACCAGACACTTCTGTGACCGCGCCCTTGGTGCTAAAACCAGGCCGCAAAATAATCCGGCGCAACTCGTCTTCAGACAGCTCAGTGCCCCGCGCAATCAGGCCATACTCCACGGCTTTGTCGTACACCGTGGGCAAGTCCAGGCCACGGCCATCGTCGGCGCAAATCACCTCGACCTCTTGACCACTGCGCCTAAAGCTCAAGGTCACGGTGCCTATCTCCGACTTACCCAGCAAAGCACGCTCTTCGGCACCTTCCAGTCCATGGTCTACCGCATTGCGCAGCAAATGCAGCAGTGGCTCGGTTAATCGTGTCAGCACGTCGGCGTCCAAGGTGGTGGACTCACCCACCACCACCAGCTGGGCCAACTTGCCGGTGGACGATGCGGTTTGTGCCACGTTGCGCTTTAACCGTGCGACCACGGACTTCACCGGCACCAAACGCGCTTGCAGCAGCTCACGGTGTTGCTCACGCAAGGAGTAGTCTTCGTCTCGCAAGAGTTGCAGAGTACGGACCAAATGTTTTTTGGCTTCGCGAGAGAACTCCAGCTCATCTTGCACGGCTTCGCTCACAAAGCGCGACAGGCCATGCAAAGCATCGTAACGGTCCATCTCCAGCGGATCAAAGCCTTCGCCTGCACCACGCTTTTCTTGCAGTTGCACCACTTGCTTGTCCACAGTTTGCTCAAGCTCACGCAAACGGATATTGAGCTGTGCATGGTGCAGCTCCAGCGCGCCAAGGCGCTCGTCGGCATCACGTACAAACTGGCCAAACCGCTGAAAATTTACAATCGACTGGCCTGAGCGGCGCAGCACACGGCTCAGGCGGTCTACGCCCACGCGCAGTGTTTGCACGTCGGCAGCAGGCGCTGTCTGGGTGGTGGACTGGTCACCAGATGCACTGCTCGCAGACCGGTCTACTGCGGCATCGGTAGCGCCAGCGGCCAAAGCCTCTGGCGCTTGGGTGTCAATACTGCCATCGCGCATCCAGCCCACCCAGTCAAGCAGGCGCTGCAGGGAATCGATCGCTTCAGAGGGCGCGGCCTCTTCGCCCTGCAGGTGTGCCACCATATGCTGCAGTACACCTACTGCATGCTGCATGTCGCGCACCGCTGCAGGGTTGACCGGGTGGCCCTCTTGTACGCTTTCCAGCGCCCACTCCATCACGTCTTCCAGGC
>JAYVDN010000201.1:0-3510 GCA_043749385.1 Polaromonas sp. | reverse complement strand
GTCCTCTGCGTCCGGAAGTCCGTATTCCGGAAGTCCGCCTGCGGTATTGGTGTTCAAAGCGTAGTTCATGCTGCCACCTTCACCGGCGTAAAAGTCTTGGCATCGGATATCTTCAAAGTAGCCGACACCGACCCGCTGCGGCCGTCTTCAAACTTGACCACCGTTTCAATGAACTGCGAGGTAGCCCCGTTGTACAGGCCATCTATCAGCGGCTGGTATTTTTCGGCAATAAAGCCACGGCGCACTTTGTTGGTACGTGTCAATTCGCCATCATCAGCGTCCAGCTCTTTGTGCAATACGAGGAAGCGGCTGATCTGGCTGCCTGCCAGCATGGTGTCGCGGCTCAAATCGGCGTTGACGGATTCCACGCATTCTTTGATCAGCTGGTAGACCTCGGCTTTTTGCGCCAAGTCGGTGTAGCCTGCATACGGCAGGTTGCGCCGCTCGGACCAGTTGCCCACCGCATCGAAGTCGATGTTCAGCATTACGGCCACGCGGTCGCGGCCATCGCCGTAGGCTACGGCTTCTTTGATGTGCGGGAAAAACTTGAGTTTGTTCTCGACATACTTGGGCGCAAACATCGCGCCATCATTCGCACCACCGGCAATGCGGCCCACGTCTTTCACGCGGTCAATAATTTTCAGGTGGCCTTGCGCGTCGATAAAGCCTGCATCGCTGGTGTGGTACCAGCCGTCAGCGGTTTTTACCTCGGCGGTGGCGGTGGGGTTTTTGTAGTATTCCTTCAGCAGGCCGGGGCTTTTGACCAAGATCTCGCCGTTGTCGGCCAGCTTGATTTCTACGCCGTCAATCGGTATGCCCACAGTGTCGGCGCGGGCGGCGTTGTCGGGCTGCAGGCAGACAAACACGGCGGTCTCGGTGCTGCCGTAGAGCTGCTTGAGGTTGATGCCGATGGAGCGGTAGAAGGTAAACAAATCGGGGCCAATCGCCTCGCCTGCGGTGTAGGCCACGCGCACGCGGCTCATACCCAGATTGTTACGCAGAGGGCCGTAGACGCACAGGTTGCCCAGTGCGTACATGATCGAATCGCCCAAGCCTACGCTCTCGCCATTCATTTTGGCCGGGCCGACGCGCTTGGCCACTTCCATAAACTTCTTGAACATCGTGCGTTTGATGCTGCCTGCGTCTTCCATGCGGATCATCACGCTGGTGAGCAGGCCTTCAAACACACGCGGTGGCGCAAAGTAATAGGTGGGGCCGACCTCTTTCAGGTCGATGGTGATGGTGGCCGCGCTCTCGGGGCAGTTGACCACATAGCCGCAGGCCAGCCACTGTGCGTAGCTGAAAATGTTTTGGCCAATCCAGGCCAGCGGCATGTAGGCCAGCACTTCTTCGGCGCTGGTGAGCTTGTCAAACTTGGCTCCCGCCATGGCGCGGTCTAGCAAGGTGTGGTGGGTGTGCACCACGCCCTTGGGGTTGCCGGTGGTGCCGCTGGTAAAAAACATTGCGCCCACATCGTCGGGTTTGACCTTGGCCACTTCGGCTTTGTAAAAGCCCGGGTTGGCTTTGGCAAAGGCCGCGCCGGTTTGCAGCAAGGTGTCGATAGCGCCCAAGCCTGGCTCGTCGTAGTTGCGCAGGCCACGCGGGTTGTCATAATAAATGTGGGATATCTGCGGGCACTTCTCGCGGATCTCTACCAGTTTGTCCACCTGCTCCTGGTCTTCTACCACACAGAAGCGCACGTCGGCGTTGTTGATGGGGAACACGCACTCAGCGCCTGCTGCGTCTTGGTACAGCGGCACAGGTATCGCGCCCAGCGACTGCGCGGCCAGCATGGTGGCATACAGGCGCGGGCGGTTCGACCCCACCACCACCATGTGCTCACCGCGCTGCAATCCGGCCTGGTGCAGGCCACAGGCCAGGTGCTCGGCCATCGTGGCCAGCTGTTGCCAGGTGGTGGTTTGCCAAATGCCGTATTCCTTCTCGCGCATGGCCGGGGCTGCGGGCCGCTCGCTCGCATGCTTTAAAAGTAATTGGGGGAATGTGTACATAGCTTTATTTGCCTCTTGCCGCGACTGTAAGCCTCACTTTGACGTTATGATGTCTGTTGGACGACATTTATGGGTTTGCCCTAAGGGGTGTTTACCCTAGTTTTTGTCGCCCTGCTATCTATGATTGACTTTGTATGACAAAACATGCCCCTGTAGAGCTCAGTTTGCACCAGCGCCGCCGCGCTCCCACAGCGCTGGAGCTGCAAGCCATACCGTGGCTGGGCTTGCTCAGCGCGCAAGAGCACCTGCGCGCCTGCGCCGCACTGCAGGTAGGCGAGGCCGCCTCGGGCGACTATGTGTGCCGCTTTGGCAAACCGGTCACGTATTGGTTTGGCCTGATCGACGGCCTGCTGAAAATGAGCAACGAGACGGCAGACGGCCGCAACATCACCCTCATTGGCGTGCCGCCCGGTGGCTGGTTTGGCGAGGGCACCGTGCTCAAGCAAGAAAACTACCGCTACAACATCCAGGCCCTGCGCCCCAGTGTGGTGGCTGGCATACCGGTAGAAACCTTCCACTGGCTGCTAGACCACAGCATCGGCTTTAACCGCTACGTCATGAACCAGCTCAACGAGCGCTTGGGCCAGTTCATCGCCGCCCGCGAGAGCGACCGCAACCCCAACCCTGACGCCCGCGTAGCCTCCAGCCTGGCCACCCTGTTCAACCCCGTGCTCCACCCCCGCATGGGCGACGTGCTGCGCATCACCCAGCAGGAGCTGGCCTATTTGGTAGGCCTGTCCCGCCAGCGGGTGAATGAGGCGCTGAGTACGCTGCAAGCGCGTGGGCTGGTGCGGCTGGAGTATGGCGGGCTGAAGGTGCTGGACATTGCGGCGCTGCGGTCGGCGGTGTTTGATTGAATCCAAAGCCATTTAGGCTTCTAGCCCAATAAAATATCGCGGGAGCAGCTATCAAATAAGCAGCGGATGAACTGCATGCATCCGCTGCTATAGCAATGTAACCCGCCTATTCTTCGACCGCTACACCGTCCCGGGCTAGGGACTGGTGGTTGCGGTGGCTGCGCAGCCGGCCCAAGGTGTTGTCCAGCGCGCTCTTGAGCTTGTCGCTGGCACCTCGGAAGGCCGCGTCTTGCGTGGGCGCGTGGTGGCTGACGGCTACGGGTTGGTGGTGGGCCAGGCGCGCCTCCAAGGTGCAGCGGGTGTCGCCGCCCGCTTTGCTGGCGGACTCGTTGCTCAGGTGCACCTCTACGCGGGTAAGGTCGCCTTTGAAGTGGGTCAGTGTGTCTTTGAGTTCAGCCTCGGCCCAGCGGGCCAGGGCCTCGGTGTTGTCGATGCCGTTGCTGGTGTGGACTTGGATTTGCATGGTGACCTTATCTTGGTTGAAATGGTTGCGAAGCAGGCTCAGGCCTGAGTGCTACGTTACCACCGATATCCGCACATAACCATGCATGGCAGCTTGCACCCGGGCCTTGCTGCGGAATTTTCCGCACGCCTTGAAAAGGCCATCGCAATCGCCTACGATAGGTGTCGATTAATTCCGCTTC
>JAYVDN010000200.1:0-3679 GCA_043749385.1 Polaromonas sp. | reverse complement strand
TTGACGGCATGGCTGATGCTCTTGCAACTGCGGGCTACTACTTCTAAAAGCAGGCGTAGTTGCGGGGGGATGCGGCCGTCAATGCGCTGCTGCTCTACGAGGTATCGGGTGAGGGATATTTTGGATGTCATAGGGTGTATTTTAACGGGCGTATGTGGGGGGAAACTTCCGGACGCAGAGGACGCAAAGGTTACGCAGAGGACGCAAAAGAAGACAAAGAAAAAATACCAAAAAAGAGAAATTTTTAAAGAATAATTTGATTCAGTAACTCTACAAAATTTTGTTTGTTATTTTAAAAATTTGGTATTTCTTTTTATCTTCTTTTGCGCCCTTTGCGTAACTTTTGCGTCCTCTGCGTACGTGAAGTCCGATTTCGTCCTTCGAGAGCTACTAATCCGCCAGAGCGCGAGAAACCACTTCGCGCACGTCGTTACTCAAATCGCCTTTGGCCGCCACGCGCTGGACAGCTTCTTTCGCCGCATTTTGGTAGGGTTGCGCAAGTTTTTTCCAGCGGTCCATGGCGCGGGCCAGGCGGGCGGCTACTTGGGGGTTGATGGCGTCTAGCGCAAGCACTTGTTCAGCCCAATAGAGGTAGCCTGCCGCGTCCGCGCGATGGAAGCCACCAGGGTTGCCGCTGCAGTAGCTGAAGATCACGCTGCGGGCGCGGTTGGGATTTTTCAGGCTAAAGTCGGGGTGCTTCATGAGCTGGCGCACGCGGGGCAAGATGTCGCCGCCACGGTCTGTGCTGCCTGCTTGCAGGCTGAACCATTTGTCCAGCACCAAGGCCTCGTCTTTGAACAGGCTGTAGAACTGCGCCAGCGCAGGTGTGGCCAGCGCGTGGCCGCTGGTCACCAGGGCGCCCAGCGCGCCAAAGCGGTCGGTCATGTTGTTGGCATCTTTGAAGCGCTGGTAGGTTTTGCCAGGCCACACTGTGTCGCCCGACTCCCGCGCTGCCAGGCACAGCATGCCTTGCGCCATATTGGCCAGCGCGCGGCGGCCACTGCTGACGGCGTCTGGTTGGTAGCCGCCCGGGTTTTGGTGGGCTTCAAAAGCCCACTCCCAGTCGGCTTGCAGGGCGGTGGCAAGCGCACTGCGCATGGCCTCGCGCACGGCGTGGATGGCTTGTGGATCGACCACGTCCAGCTGCTCGGCGATGTAGGTCTCGCTCGGCAAGGTGAGCACCAGCTCTTTGAAGGCGGCGTCCAGCTCGGGGTTGCGCAGCACGCTGCGCAGCGCGGCGACAAAGGGGGATTGGGCAAAATGGCCCAGGCTTACCGCGCCAGTACCAGGTGCCGCAGGTGCGTGAGCAGCTACCAATTGCATAGCGTGCTGCATGCCCAGACGCTGCGCGGCCTCCCAACGGCTGAACGGGTCATTGTCGTGGGCCAGCAGGGCCAAGAGTTGCGCTTCGGTGTAGTCACACTCCAAAATGACCGGGGCCGAGAAGCCGCGCAAGATGGAGGGCACTGGTTCGGTGCCGGGCGCGCAATCGACGTTGATAAACTGCAGCACCTCGGCCGCTTGCGTCATCACAAAGGTACGTTGGCCGGGTACGGCCTGGGCTTCGCTGGCCAGTTGCAGAGGCAGGTCGTGGCCCTGCGCGTCGAGCAGACCCAGACCAATGGGGATGACAAAAGGTTCTTTGCTCGGCTGGCCGGGCTTAGGTGGGCAGGTTTGCGACAGGTGCAAGGCGTAGGTGCGTGCAGCGGCGTCGTACACGCCATGGGATTTGACGCGCGGCGTGCCTGCCTGGCTGTACCAGCGCTTGAACTGGGGCAACAGAGTGCTCAGCGCCGATGTCGGATTGGCATCGGCAATCGCTTGCGCAAAGTCGTCGCAGGTGACGGCCTGACCGTCATGGCGTTTGAAGTATTCGGTCATGCCTTTGGCAAAGCCTTCGCGGCTCACCAAGGTTTGCATCATGCGCACGACCTCGGCACCTTTTTCGTAAATAGTGACGGTGTAGAAGTTGTTGATCTCCTGGTAGGCATCGGGCCGCACCGGGTGGGCCATCGGGCCTGCGTCTTCGGGGAATTGGGCGGTGCGCAGCACACGCACGTCTTCTATGCGCTTGACCGCGCGGGCCGAGGGCGTGGGGCACAGGTCCATGCCGAACTCCTGGTCGCGGAAGACGGTGAGGCCTTCTTTGAGCGAGAGCTGGAACCAGTCGCGGCAGGTGATGCGGTTACCCGTCCAGTTATGGAAGTATTCGTGGCCTACCACGCTTTCGATGTTGGCGTAGTCCACATCGGTGGCGGTGGCCTGGTTGGCCAGCACGTACTTGGTGTTAAAAATGTTCAGGCCTTTGTTTTCCATCGCGCCCATGTTGAAGTCGCTGGTAGCAACGATCATGAAGCGTTCCAAGTCTAGCGGCAAGCCAAAGCGCGCTTCGTCCCAAGCTACGCTGTGCATCAGCGAGTTCATGGCGTGCTCGGTCTTGTCCAAATCACCCTTGCGCACAAACACTTGCAGCAAATGATCTTTGCCTGCGCGTGAGGTGATGCGCTGTTCTCGGGCTACCAAATTGCCCGCCACCAGTGCAAACAGGTAACAGGGCTTTTTATGCGGATCCACCCATTTGGCAAAGTGGCGGCCGTCCGGCAGAGTGCCTTGTTCGACCAAATTGCCGTTAGAGAGCAGCACGGGGAAGGCCGTCGCATCGGCCCGCAGCGTGACGCTGTACATCGACATCACGTCAGGCCGGTCTAAAAAGTAGGTGATGCGGCGAAAGCCCTCGGCCTCGCACTGGGTAAAGAAGGTGTCTTGGCTCACATACAAGCCCATCAGCTTGGTGTTTTTAGCCGGGTTGCAGGTGGTGAATATTTCCAGTTCACAGGCGTCCGGCAGGTCGGCCAGCACCAAGGTGTCGCCGTCCATCTTGAACGAGCAGCCTTGGCCGTTGACCATCACACGGGCCAGGTTCAGCTCGTCGCCGTCCAAGCGCAGGGGCTGGGCGGGCACATCCGCATTGCGGCGCACCTGCATTTTGTTCAGCACGCGGGTTTTGGTGGGGTCCAGATCAAAGGTGAGATCGACGGTGTCGATCCAATAGGCGGGTGGGGCGTAGTCGGCGCGCTTGACAAGCGCTGTAGTGGCTTCACGGAACATGGTGGGGCTTTCTGGCTATACAGTGGGTATGGCGTGGGATGGGGGTGGAGCGCTAAAAGGGAGCTTAGAGGGAGGCCAAAAATTGGCTGTCCAATAGCGCATGGTAATCGGGAACGGCGGCCAGTACATGGGGGCCGGCCAACTGCGCCGCGCTGTGGCTGGTGCACAACGCCACCGCCCGCATGCCCGCGCGGCGCGCGGCCTCAATGCCAAAGGGGGCATCTTCAAAGACAATACAGTCAATAGCCCTCACAGACAGTGCGCGAGCAGCTTCTAAAAATATAGCGGGATCGGGCTTGCCAGCAAAACCCTGGTCACCGCCGACCATCACGTCTGGCGCGTATGGCATGTTTAAATGCCCCATGGCAAATGCAATATTGTGTGTATCCCCGGCCGTGCCCACACCAATCTTCAAACCCTTGCTGCGCGCCTGGGCCGCAAAAGCCTTGAACCCCGCCACTTCTTTGAACACGGGGGCAAACAGCTCGCGGTAGATCACTTCTTTCTCATGCACCAAGGGCAGCGCCTCGGCGGCCGTCATGGGGCGGCCAAACAGCTCGCCCATGCACTC
>JAYVDN010000199.1:0-10268 GCA_043749385.1 Polaromonas sp. | reverse complement strand
AGTCTTAAGCGTCGGTAGCACTCTGCTAACCAGGGTCTTGGACTGTCTGTAGTTGCGTGATGCATGCGTCCTAACTGTCGCCTTGCAGGCTGCTGGCGGGTGCTTGGGCAAAAACAAATTCAAGAGTCGCCACTTTTCCAAATTCACAAGTGACTTCACCGGTCACGTTCACCACATCTTCGGAGAACTCACGGGTGTGCATGTCAAAAAACAGTGTCTGACCAGGCTTGACTGGGCGGCGAAACATGCATTTGCGGATACCCAACAAAAGGCCGATATTGCCTTCCTTTGTGGCGCTGGCTTTAGGGTCACCTGCGCGCAGCCCGGCACCAGCAATTTGAGCACCTGCCTCTACGATCATCACGCCGGGAACAATCGGGTGGCCTGGAAAGTGGCCATCGAAAACAAAAGAATCCGCAAGCCAACTGGCCTGGCCCGTGTAGTGGTCATGCGCCAGAATTGTCACGGAATCGGCAAACAGCATGGCAGCTCGATGCGGAATGTACCGCTGTATAGCTTCGCGGTCTAAATGCATGGGGTAAGTAAACACAGTGCCGCTGAGCTCAACTAGTTTTGTGACTTCATCTGGTTTCATGCGGCACCTTAATGACTGAATTCCGTGATACGCAGCTTACTTAAAATTTGGTAAATACATAACTTACCGCGACTCCGGCAGTCAGGAAGTGGCGGGTTGCCACCAGAGGGCTGTCTGCAAACACTGCACCACGCAAACTATCGTAGCGGATGTAGGAGCCCACCCACATATCCCCCATTTTGCGGCTCAGCGATACTAAAACCTGGCTACCCGCATAGCCGCCGCGAGCCTGGTAGGCAGGTCGGCTGGCGGTGGCGTAAGGGGCGGCCACCGTATAAAAGTTATCGTTTTGTTTTTTACTGGTAAAAATCGGTCCGATGATAAAACCGAGATTGCCACCTGGCATACCCCACGGGTTGACGACATCAAGATTGAGGTTGGGCGAAAAGGTCAAGCCGACATTTTGTGGTTGGTTCTCTATCGTGATGCCTTGGCGCAGAGGGAGGCGCAATTTAAGTTTGATTTCTTTGTTCTGTGGATCGCTTAACAGTGTATTTAATTGCGGCCCCACTTCCAGCGAAGGTTTGAGATTGGGCATGCCTTTGCGGCGTTCTATCCCATCACTTTTGGAGGGCGGGGAGCCCGACACACTCAAGGAGAATTCAACCCTGTCGGAGTCGAACAAGCTGGCACGCACGCCTTCACGGTCTGCCTTGAAAAAATCACCGCGATACTCCAAGTAGGGAAAAGGTAAAACCAGGGTGCTAGACTGGTCAGAACCCCGGTAAGCGGGGAACTGCAACACCGCCACACCTACCCCAAGCTCTGATTTGGCGGCGGTATCGGCGGTGTTTTGCGCGTACGCATTGCACAGTCCTAACGTGGCGAGGGAAACAAAAATAGTCCAAAAACGGTTCATAGGGTCAGGTGTACGAGTTGCAATAAGTGGGTGCTTGGCTTAAGTAACGGCAGGCCCAACTTTGCGTGCAATGAGTGATACGTTGGTGCCGCCGAATGCAAAAGAGTTGGACATCACCGCTTGGAGATCTGGGGCCAGACGCGCGGTCAACGGCACATAGTCCAGATCGCAGCCGTCGCCCGGGTTATCCAGGTTGGCTGTGGGCGGTATCTTGCCGCTGTCCAAAGCCATCACACTCAGCGCAAACTCTACGGCACCCCCCGCGCCAATCATGTGGCCGTGCACGGCCTTGGTAGAGCTGATGGCCAGGTTATGAGCGTGCGCGCCAAACGCGTCTTTAATCGATTGCGTCTCGGTCACATCGCCTGCGTCGGTGGCGGTGCCGTGGGCGTTGAGATAGCCGATCGCTTGTGGAGGCAGGCCAGAATCTGCCAGGGCTATTTGCATGGCTCTGGCTTGCCCTTCTACTGACGGCAGCGTAATGTGCAGGCCGTCGGTGGTGGTGCCATAGCCGCTCATCTCTGCATACGCCTGGCGCTGACACATAGTCTCAGGCCCTTGCGCCTCCAAAACCAGCGCCGCTGCACCTTCGCCAAGTACAAAACCTGTGCGATGGGCGTCAAATGGGCGGCAGCTGGCCTCAGGCAAGTCGGTGCGTTTTTTTGCCATCACACGCAAGGCATTCCACACAATATAGGAGCCTGGCGTGAGGATGGCTTCGGTACCGATGACAATGGCCGTGTCAATATAGCCGTGGCGCAGAGCCCGGTAAGCTTCGCCCAAAGCTACAGCAGAGGACGAGCAAGCTACGCTGTAGGTGTACGTAGGCCCTCGCAGGCCATGCTCTATGGACACCCAAGCGGCGCTAGCGTTGGCCATCATACGCGGCACAGCCAATGGGTGCATCACGGTGGGGTCGCGGTTTTCGGTGGCCGCACGTTGCAGTTGCTCAAAAAATCGGGTGTAGAGTGCATCGATGGTTTGGGCGCCACCCATGCCAACGCCTACATAGATGCCCGTACGCAGTTTTTGTGCTTCCGTCGGCTTAAAGCCAGCGTCTTTGATGGCTTCTTGCGCCGCGACAATAGCAAACTGCGTAGCGCGGTCAAGGCGCGTTTGTGCATTGGTCAGTTTAGCTTCGAAAGCACTGGACACATTAGCAGACAGTGCGTGGGGAAGCAACGCAATGATGGGGCCTGGTGCTGCCCCTATGGCCGATTTGGCAGCGAGTGCGGCTTGAAAGGTCTCGTCGCGCGTCAACCCCAGCGGGGTAACCATGCCGATGCCTTTAACTAGAATCTTTCGCAATGAGGAGCTCACCTGCGACTAGGCTTTTTCAGAGCTGATAAAAGACGGCAGTTCGCCTCCGTGCTTTGCACGGACTATCTGCTCCATATGCGAAACTACTTCGGTCAGGGTCATGTTCTGGTACTGCATGGCATCTTCAATGTGAATGCCATACCTGTCCTCAACCTCAAACAGCATCTCCACCACACCCAAAGAATCCAAGCCCAAATCCACCATTTTGATGCTTGGATCGGCCAACTTCTCGGGCGAAATATGCGTTTGCGTCAACAAAAAATCATCCACTATCTTGCGCAACATCGATCTCTCCACTTTCCTAAAGTCTAGGATAACATGCAAACATTAGTAAATTAGATGCTCGCGGTAATAGGTTTCCAGCTTTTGGGTAAGCATTTCCTTGTTGTCCGACGCCTCAAATCGCTGGCCTAGTTGCACGGTAATACGAAGTGGCAACGTAGGTTTTCGAAATAAAGGCCAGTTTTTGCCCAGATAGGGCGTGCTGAAGTTAATAAGCAGGGTTTGGATGGGCACGCTGGAGCGTAGCGCGATCAAGGCGGCTGTTTGTCCAAACGAGTTGACCGGAAATTCAAGCGTACGTGTGCCCTCAGGGAAGATCACTATGTGCGCTCCATCAGCAAGCGCATCGCAGGCTTGTTTAATGAGTTTCATGGGGTTTTCATTGCTGATATAGCCCGAAAAACGTGCAACAGGTCCAAATAGAGGATTGTCTTTAAGTGTTGCTTTCATCACACAGGAAGCCCTAGGAAGGCGCGAGAGCAAAATAACGGCATCTAGCAATGAAGGGTGATTGGCCACCACGATCAAGGAGGGTTCGAGTTGTAACTTGTCTAGGGCGGAGCAATCGAGGCGCACCAGACAAAACACGCGCAAAAACCAAAGATAGACCGTAAAGCTAGTGGCGATGGTTCGACGGCCCAGGGGTACCCGCCATTTTTTGGGGAGAATCAGAAAGCACAAAGCAAACGGCAGGCCCCACAGGCACACAAAGGCCAAGGCACCCAGACCCAACCCCATGGCGACGTACTCGTACCCACTACGCAAACAATATGGCAGTGCTTGCAGGAAGCTTTTCATCCAGTCAATGGGCTCGAGGACTAGGCTGCCACGCCGAATAAAAATTGAGCATCGCGATTTTCTGCTTGTGTAAGAACTGCGGGCTTGAGCAACGCGCGCAGGGATTGCGCGTCGAGCGCAGGGTAGTCGCGCTGCGAAGTGACAACAATTTCAGCCGCTAGTTCATGCAACTGCAATAGCTGTTGGTCCATCCGTTCCAAAAATTGGGCATCGGTCAATTCGTCGCGCAATTCTTTGTTCAGTTGGGCAAACCATGGCAAGCTGGCTTGGTCCAGCATATGCGGCAAATTGCGTTTGGCACTGACCAAATTCCAGGCGCGCAAATACAGCTGCATCTCCCGGTTGACTTCCTGGATGTTGGCTAGCTTGTCACGCATGCGTGCCATGCAAGATACGTCGATCAGTTTATTCTGGAAAAACAACTGGCACATAATGCCCCAGTAATAGGTGTAGTCCCACAGCACCTTCACAGGCAGCACCTCGGGATCGCCAAAAATTTTGTACTGGTCGGTGTAGAGCGTCAGCATATTCTCGTACAGCGAGAAATAGATTTGCTCATAGATATCAGCCATCATCGACGTGGCACCCTCTGCACGGTCAATCTCGATCAGCTCGGTAATGTAGGTGTTGGAAATGGCAATGAAGTCGCTACCAGGCGAGTAAAACGGATCTAAAAATAGCCCCGCCTCACCGGTCAACGCCCATCGGTCAGCGCCCGAAAAAACCTTCTTGCAACCGTAGGAGAAGCGTTTGAAGAAACCAAAGTCTTGCAGCTTGTCGCGCTGGGAGTCGATGGCCTCAAACAGCTGGGGTTGACGCTGTTTCAGCCAGTCCATGGACTTGTCAAAAGAATTCAGCTGGTCAATGGGGTGCAGTTTGGCATCGGCCACGATGCCCACCGAGTGGGAGCCTGAAGACAAAGGTATTAGCCAAGCCCAGTAGCCCTCACCCACCAAATGGTTGGTGGACAACCACCGATTGCGCGGCATGCAGCGGTCCAGCCAAGCCTCATTGTTTGACCAATCATTGACATCGATTCGGCCCGAGATACGGAACCACACGGCATTGGCATCGTGGTCGTTCAGCTCGGCCAAGCCCAGCTTGCGTTTGAGCAGGCCCGCCCGGCCAGAGGCATCGACCAGCCAGCGCGCCTGCAGCGTATGGGCTTGTTGGTCTTTTTCGTAGGTCAAGGTGTGGTTGGCGTTGCCCGGCGCGACATCAAAAGTCTTCACTGTTGCACCGTCTACAAAAGTCACCCCTTTTTGCTGGGCTATCTCGGCAAGTTTGTTCTCGAACACGCCACGGTCTAGCTGGTAGCTGGGCGTTGGAAGTACTTTGCTGGCACCCAGTTCGGTCACGTTGTCTAAGTCGCGTCGCTCGTCCGAGAAAAAGAAACGAAACCCAAATTTTTTGAGCTGGTCGTCGTCAAGATGCTGCTTAAGTCCCAGTACTTTTTCAAAATAATGAGCCCCAATTTCTACCGAAGATTCCCCCACCTTATGGGCGGCTTTGGGCACGGGGTGTTGCCTGCGCTCTATCACCGTGATTGACAGCTCTGGCATGCGTTGCTTGAGCTGTAGGGACAGCGTCAGGCCCGCGAGCCCGCCGCCCATAAGAACGACATCTGAATAATTTTGCTGTGGCATTTGACTAGCTCCCGTGTTACGCGCGATACGGCAAGGGTGAGGTTTCATCATGGATAATCGGATGGATATCCACTGTATGAAAAAATTATTACACCCTGCTATAGCGATATGGCTGCTATTTTCCTTGATTTGCGTGCTAATTGTCAGTCGCGCCCAATTCACGGCAGATATGTCGGCCTTTTTACCCCGCGATCCCTCGCCCAGGCAGCAAATTCTTATCGACCAAATCAGTGAAGGTTTTGCCTCGCGTGCACTGATCGTGGGTATCGAGGGTGCTCCTAGTGCCGTATTGGCCCAAATATCCCTAGGCATGGGTCAACAATTGCGCAGTGCCGCTGATTTTTCCAGTGTCAGTAACGGGCAAATGAGCAGCAGCCAAAAAGACCAAGAGCTGCTGATGGCGAACAGGTATGTCTTAAGTCCTGCCATGGGGCCAGACCGGATGACTGTGGACGGGCTGCGCTTGGCCATTGATGAGAGCCTGGCTGAGGTGGGCAGTTCGACGGGATTGTTCAGCAAAGCCTTGCTGAACCGAGATCCGACGGGGGAGTTGCTGGAGGTACTCAAACGCGTGATTCCCGCATCGCAACCCAGTCAAGTTGACGGGGTATGGATGAATGCAGCCAAAACGCGCGCGCTGTTGTTGCTGCAGACAAGGGCGCAAGGGTCGGATCTGGATGCGCAAGAGGCGGCGCACGCCTTGATTACCCGCAGTTTTGCTGACGCACAAACTAAAATCGGCGCATCTGCTGCGACCGCAGTTTTGAAGTTTTCAGGGCCGGGCGTGTTTGCGGTAAGTTCCCGCGACACCATCAGAAAGGAAGCGGCGCGGCTTTCAGCCATCGGCACGGCATTGGTGCTTTGCTTGCTATGGCTCATCTACCGATCTTTCACCACTCTGCTCCTGGGCATCATTCCAGTGGCTTCGGGGGCTATCGCCGGTGTGGCTGCGGTGGGCTTGGGTTTTCCTGCGGTGCATGCCATGACGCTGGGTTTTGGTATCACCTTGATGGGCGAAGCGGTCGACTACTCGATCTACCTTTTTATGCAACACACGCGCATAGCAGGAGAAAATTTGCAAGACGAGCAAGAGCGTGCGCAGTCGTTCTCTACAACATTCTGGCCAACTATCCGCCTTGGTGTGCTCACCTCTGTGTTCGGTTTCAGTACTTTATTGTTTTCAGGCTTTATGGGGCTTGCCCAATTGGGGCTTTTTACTATTGCGGGCATCGTCGTGGCCGCGTTAGTGACGCGCTTTGTTTTACCCACACTCTTACCCGAGAATTTTCATGTGCGCCAACCGGTCAGGCTGGGTATTTTTCTCACCAATGCCGTTAAATTTTTGGGAAAAATGAAATGGCTTGCGTTGGTGCTTACAGCTGTAGCCGCTGCAACACTGGCCATCCGTTGGGGCAGTTTGTGGAGCGTAGAGTTAGGCGGCTTAAGCCCGGTACCGGAGGCGGCGCAAAAGCTGGAGACGGATCTACGTGCCGACATGGGCGCGGCAGATGCGGGAGCGCTGATTGTGGTGAAAGCCCCCACCAGCGAATTGGCATTGCAGCGCAGCGAGCAAATCTCTGCGCTGCTAACGCCCTTGGTAGAGAAGGGTGCACTGGGTGGGTTTGAGTCGCCGTCGACGTATCTGCCAAGTCAATTGACACAGTTGCAGCGCCAGTCGGGTTTGCCAGAAGCCACAGAACTCCAGCGCCGCACGGCATTGGCGGTGGAAAAATTGCCTCTTAAAATTGAAAAACTGGATGATTTTTTTGCCGATGTAGCCCGTGCAAAAACTGCCAAACGCTTAAGCCGCGTGGACTTGGAGAACACATCTTTCAGTCTGGGCGTAGATGCTCTGCTGATGCAAGGTAACAGAGCGCCTAACGGTTGGACGGCGTTAATGGTGCTCAAGCCGCCGTTGCGCAACGGTGTTGCCCAAGAGCTCAATCTGCAAACCATCAACGACGCTCTCGCCGGATTAAACCCTGACGCGAAATCGATTACCTATGTGGTGCAAATTGGCGCCGAGGCCAGTAATTTGTACCAAGCTTATTTGCGTGAAGCAATAGGCCTCTCAGCCGCTGGCTTTGTTGCTATTGTTGTTTTGCTGTTGGTATCTTTGCGTTCATTGGCGCGCGTCGTGCGCGTGGTCACACCGCTGTTGGCTGCGGTCATTATGGTGGCCGCCGGGGTCGTGGTGTTCAAGGGCAGCTTGAGCTTGTTGCACTTGGTGGGACTGTTGCTGGTCATTGCCGTGGGCTCCAACTACGCATTGTTTTTTGACCAAGGGTCTAAAAATACCCTCCCTGCAAAAAAAGTTGGCAGCACGCACAATATGCTGTGCTCTTTGCTGTTTGCCAACCTCACAACCGTGTTGGGGTTTGGTCTGTTGGCTTTCTCTTCGGTGCCGGTGATGAACGCCATCGGATTAACCGTGGGGGCGGGAACCTTTCTGGCATTGGTGTTGTCGGCGATTTTCGCTGCGCAGCCTCAAATTGATGCGAAGAGTGCGGTTTAATTTTTTCAAATACTTGGCGTATGAAAATAGCATCTTTATGTTTGGTTTTGGCAGCTGCCCTGCTGCCAGCCTGCATGTCTACAAGATCCACAAAAGGCCCTATGCAATTGGTTGATGATTTAGTTGTTTGTGACACTCGCCCAGCTACCTTGATTGTGATGTTGCCAGGCGTGCGTGACACGCCGCAGGACTTTTTAGACCAAGGTTTTGTGAAGGCTGTACGCGAGCGCAACATCTATGCCGATATGCAATTGGTCGATGCCCATCTTGGCTACTACAACAATCAGCAAATTGTGGACCGATTGCATGATGAGGTTGTGATGCCTGCCAAGGCAAAAGGCTATCAACAAATCTGGCTCGTTGGAATCTCGCTGGGCGGCTACGGCTCCATGCTCTACAGCATGAGCAAACCGGGTTGGGTGCAAGGATTTTTCACCATGGCACCTTACATGGGGTCTAGAGAAGTACCCACAGAAGTGCAAAACCAAGGCGGCCTGCAAACTTGGTCGTCCAGTGTGCAGGGCAATTTGGACGTGGATTTGTGGCGTTGGCTCCAAGGCTACACCCAGCAAAAAGCCGATCTTCCCATGGCCTACATTGGCTTTGGAACCAGCGACCGTTTTGTAAAACCCAACACCTTGCTCGCCAATGCGCTGCCCAAAGAGCGTAGTTTTGCGATCCCAGGCGGGCACGATTGGGAGACTTGGCTCAAGTTGTGGGCCAGTTTTTTAGACACGGCCCCCTTGCCGCGCTTTGACAAGCGCCCATCGACCTGTGTAGCGCGCTAGCAGTATGCTGAAAACTTGGCGACCTTCGACGGCCATCCTGGCTTCTTTAGCGCTGCACGCTGGTGCTGTAGTAGCCCTGTTGGCGGGATTGGCATGGCCCTGGGTGTTGGGTATCTTGCTGGTCAACCATTTGGCGCTCACTGCCATCGGCTTGTGGGCCCGCAGTACTTTATTGGGTGCCAACATCACCCGCATGCCCGACCAATGGCACGCGGCGAGGCACGTAGCACTCACGCTAGATGACGGACCCAATCCAGAGGTCACGCCCCAAGTACTGGACGTGTTGGACGCCTTCAATGCCAAAGCAAGCTTCTTTTGTCCGGGGCAGACGGTAGAAGCCCACCCTGAACTGGCACGCGAAATCATACGCAGGGGTCATAGTATTGAAAACCACAGCTATGGGCACAAACATCACTTTTCGTTGATGGGCATGGGCACCTTGCGGCGTGAGATAGTCCAAGCGCAAGAGGTCATCACCCGAGTCACCGGCTACCAACCGAAGTACTTTCGCGCGCCAGTCGGCCTGAGAAGTCCTTTGCTCGACCCGGTGTTGCAGAGCCTGAATTTGAAGCTGGTGAGTTGGACTCGGCGAGGTTTTGACACTATTAGCAACAACCCCATCAACGTATTGGCGCGCTTGGAGCGCAACCTCTGTGCGGGAGATATTTTGCTTTTGCATGACGGAAACAGCGCCACAACGCAAGAAGGCAAACCAGTCGTTTTGGAAGTGCTGCCCAAGCTGTTGGCTGCGCTGCATAGTGCGGGGCTGCAAGCTGTAGCGCTAAACTACGAGCCTATCAAGAGTTGAACGAACCTAGGCTATGTCCCCATTTGAAAAACGATTATTCGACAGCGCTGTAGCGCCCTATGTGCAGGCTGGGAAATTTGCCATGCACTTTGCCAGGGGCAAGCTGTCTGGCGATCCCGTGTTTAGAGAAATACTAGAGCGCGGCTTGATTGCTTCAGATACCCATCTCGTGGATATTGGTTGTGGGCAAGGCCTTCTCAGCGCATGGTTGCTGGCTGCAGGCACGATGTCGTCCGATGCCGATTGGCCCCCAAACTGGGGCGCTGCCCCGCGCAACGTCACGGTCCAAGGTATTGAGCTGATGCCTGCTGATGTCGAGCGGGCCAACACGGCACTCAAGTCGCACGCAAACCGTTTTACTTTCGAGGTGGGGGATATGTGCAGTGCTGCATTTGACAAAGCGCAAGCGGTGGCTATTTTGGATGTCCTGCACTATGTGCCCTACGCCGCGCAAGAAGACGTGTTAGCCCGCGTGCGCGATGCCTTATCGCCCAACGGCCTGTTGATTTTGCGGATTGGTGACGCAGCGGGTGGCTGGGGCTTCAAGGTGAGCAACTGGGTAGACAGCGTGGTGTTTTTCATGCGCGGACACAAAAGCTCGCGTTTGTACTGCAGGTCGTTGTCTGAATGGACCACCGTGCTGCAAAAAATCGGTTT
>JAYVDN010000198.1:0-9818 GCA_043749385.1 Polaromonas sp. | reverse complement strand
ACCGTGGTGGGTGTGACCAGCAGTGGCCAAGTGCGCGAGTTTCAGCTGCGACTGCGCTTCAAGTTCAAGCTGCGCAGCAAAGACGGTAAAGAGCTGATCCCCGAGACTGAGATTTTGCAGCAGCGCGACATCAGCTTTACGGAGTCGGCTGCGCTGTCCAAAGAGGCCGAAGAGGGCTTGCTCTACCGCAATATGCAAAGCGATATCGTGCAGCAGATCCAGCGGCGCCTGGCCGCTGTACGTAGCCTCTAGTAAACGCTACTGAAGCTTAGCTATCAAAAAAGTAGTGCTTTAAACCCGCCAAAATCATCTCTACCGCAATGGCGGTCAGTACCAGCCCCATCAATTTCTCCATAGCTGCCAAGACCGATTCGCCCAGCACTTTGTTTAGCCAGCTAGCCGACAGCAACACCACCAAACAGATGATGACCGCGCACACCAATGCGCCGGTCCATTGCCATATGCGGTCGGGCTGGCGGGAGGCCAGCAACAAGACGGTTGCCAGAGCCGACGGGCCTGCCATTAGTGGAATGGCTAAGGGGAAGATGAATGGCTCCCGTGGTGCATGCGTTTCCGATTTGGCTTCGCTTGGATTTAAGAAGATCATGCGAATGGCGACCATCAACAAGATCACGCCACCGGCGACTTCCAGCGAGCGTTCAGACAGGCGCATGAGATGCAATATCTGATTGCCCATGACCATGAAGACCATCAGTACGGCCATGGCAATGGCAGACTCGCGCAGTGCCACCCAGCGCCTTCGCTCGGGAGACACATCTTTGAGAACGGAAATGAAGATAGGTAAACCACCCAAGGGGTCAAGTACCAACAGCAGCAGGATAAGGGCAGACGCGAAGTCGTGGTTCATGCGATAAAAAGCACCGTGCAGTGCCTGTAAAAAAATAGTGCCTGGCAACCGCTGGCCGCCAAGCACTACTATGGGGTTTCATCCCGAGAATTGAACTGGATTAGAAGCTGTACTTCGCCGAACCCATCACCCGGTTGAGTTTGCCTGTGCCGCCGCCAAAAGTCTCGCGCGTGCCCCACAGGTATTCAGCGCCAAGGTCAAAGTTTTTCACCGGCGTCCAAATGAAGTTCACATGGCCTTGGGTGATTTTGCGGTTATTGGCGACCACAGCGGCGAAGTCATTGTTTTGAGCGACTTGTAGCGCATAGGCAAAATTGGCGCGCATGGCATCGCTCAGTTTGAGCTGGTAACCCAGCACAATGCCACGCGCTTTTTCAAACAAAATCTTGTTGTTGACCGCATCGTAGACAGCAGCGTCCGCAAAAGAGATGTTGTAGCGACCCAGGCCGTTGCCGTCGGTGTACTGCACGGTAAAGAAGTCATCGCCGCGCGTCTTGATCGTGGCGCCCACGCCGAAGCCGTAGCCGCTGCGTTTGGCGCTCAATCCCGCGCCGTCGTTGATGCGGTATTCAGTGTTCAGCAGGCGCGCGTTCCAGCTACCCCAGTCGTGGGACTTGTCATAGCGAAAGATCACATCGGGGCGCTTGTCAAAGTTGTCAGCGCGGGGAGAACCGGCATCCGTGACCAAAGAGACCGAATTTTCCAATGCCGCCGTGAAGGTGCCGTAGTCGGGCGTCGCAAAGGCGTACTTGATCATCGGCTGGCGCACAAACGGCGAAGCGGGTACGCCGTTGAAGTCAAGGGTTTCTGGCAGCGTATCGAGGTCCATGAAAGTAGACCAGGTTTGCCCAAAAGTCCAAGGCCCGAGGGTTACATAGCCGTGGCGCAGGCGTGGTCGAAAGCTGTTGGTATAGGCCTCGCGGCCCGCTTGTGACGCGGTGTTGCCCAGGGTGTTACCCGCATCGGTAGCAAAGTCGAGCTCCACTTTGGCACCCAACGCGCCATACTTGGTCGGCGTGCTGGCCTCCACACCCAGGCGGGAAGTGCGAGCGCCAAATTTCACATTGCCTGTGCGGTTGGCATCGGGCGAGCCGTTCAGTGGCTGAAAGGCTGTAGCAGAGGAAAAGTCGAACTCGGTAGTGCCCTTGTTGTCGCGCCAAGCGGTCATTTCAGCAAAGCCGTACACCTTGATCGACGTGTCGCTGCCGGGCACGCGGAACGAGCCCGGAATATCGCCACCAACGACCACCTCTTTTTGGTTGGCCTCGACCTGGTTTTTCAGCTCGGTGACGGCATTGGCCGGTGCGGGGGCCTGCGCCGCTGCTTTGGCCTTGTTTTGCTCGGCTTTGAGCTCTTCGAGTTGCTGCATCAGCGTGCGGACTTGGGACTCCAATTGCTGCATGCGCTGGTCGCTGGTTTGGGCAAGCGCGCTGCTGCTAATCAGCCAACCAGCGGCGGCCATAGCGAGGGGAATGGTTTTTAGTTTCATAGTCATCTCCGTTAAAGTTAATGGTGAGCTGATGCCATACGTTGCTCGACGGCACCAGAAAATTGGGTCAATGCGGTGGTTAATATCAGGTAAATCAGCCCAGTAGCAATGAACACTGGAACAGGCTGGAAACTCTCTGCCTGGACACGCTGGGCAATCATGTTGATCTCAACGACGCCAATGGCATAGGCCAAGGACGAGTCTTTGAGCAGGGCGACGATGTTGTTGGCCAACGCGGGCAAGCTGACCCGCATGGCCTGCGGCAAAACAACATAGATAAAGGCCTGTGTTGGACTGAAGCCCATCGCCTGCGCAGCCATTTTTTGACCGCGCGGAACGGCTAAAACACCGGCCCGAAACACCTCTGCGTTGTAAGCTGCGACATTGATCGACAGAGCAACGACGGCAGTCCAAAATTCGCTGAGCTGTAGCTGGGGTGCCATAGCAGGCAAGGCCAAGTAGAAAAATAAAATCTGCGTTAACAACGGCGTGCCGCGAATCAACCAGACAATACATTCACTGGGCCAACGAAAGGCCTTGACGCTTGACATCTTGCCCAAGCCCAATGCCACGCCAAGTATGCCGCCTATCAGGCCAGATATCAGCGTTAACGCTACGGTCGTGCGGGCGCCATCAGCAAACTGTTTGGCCGCCGCGCCAATCGGGTCAGGCAGCGGTGCAAGCAGCGTTGCCAGCAGCCACAAGAATATAAACAGGCCCAGGATAGACAGGCCCATTTGAATGCCCGTGCGTTGTTGCACAGACAGCTTCTCGAGCCAACCGGGTGCTCGCGTGACAGGGGCGTTCATACGTTGAGTCTCAAGGCCGCAAGTGTTTGGTTACTTGCAGGCTGAAATATCTTCGTCAAACCAGCGCTTGGAAATACTGGCCAGGGTGCCGTCCGCTTTAAGCGCATCTACCGCCTCAGATATGGCCGCCTTGAGTTCGGGGTTGCCTTTTTTCAGGATGAAAGAGATCTTTTCTGTGAACACCATTTCTCCCAGTTGCAGCTTGTTTCCGCCCACTTTGGTGGCGGAGTTTTTGGCGACGAATTTGTCGGTGACCCAAGCATCGGCGCGCTGTCCCAAGAGGGCGGACAGTGCATCGGTGTCTTTCGGCAGTGTTTTAACTTCTTTGAGACCTGGCAACTTGACTACGGCATCAGAGTAGGTGGTAGCCAATTGCACTACTACGACTTTGTCTTTCAGGTCTGCAACGGTTTTAGGCCCGCCGGCACGGGCTACCACCTGGCCGCCAGAACAGTAATGCGGGGAGGTGAAGTCGACCGATTTTGCGCGCTCATCAGTGTAGCCATGCGATGCGATGGCAGCGTCGAAGCGGTCTTGGCGAACGGCGGAAATCAAGGCATCAAACGCCAGTGCTTTCCACTCAATTTGCAGCCCCATCTTTTTAGCCACGGCTTCTGCGACGTCGATTTCATAGCCGGTCAGCTTGGTACCCAAGAAATAATTGAACGGCGCAAACGCACCCTCTGTGGCTAGCTGCAAGGTGCCCGCCTTTTTAATGGTTTCCAGGTCCCGCGCGTGGGCGGGGCTCAAGGCCAGGGCCGTCATGGCGGCGAGGCCCATCAGCCAGTGGTGCATTCGTTTCATTGATATCTCCTTACATGGTTTTAAAAACATTGCCTTGGTGCATGGCAATGGCTGCGGCGGATGAACTTTGGCAAGTCCATACCAGTTGCTCGTTGAAAAATAGTGGGAATGGAAAGATTTGGCGTGCAAAGTCTCATTGTTCTGCATGCAAAAAACGTACCCATTTAAGATTAGACATTGATTTTGTGTGGCGCGCACCAACAGCAGCCCAAAAAAGTAAGTGCTGTAACATTTTTATCACAGGTGTTATCCCCGCATCAGCGTGCTTTTACCAAACAGACTTTCCACCAAGTCCACCGCCAGCTCGGCCGTGCGGTTGCGAATGTCAAAGGCGGGGTTGAGCTCGACAATGTCCAGCGAGGCCATGCGGCCGGTATCGGCAATCATTTCCATGCACAGCTGCGCCTCGCGGTAGGTGGGCCCTCCGCGCACCGTGGTGCCTACGCCGGGGGCGATGTCGGGGTCCAGAAAATCGACATCCAGGCTGACGTGCAAATGGGTGTTTTTGTCCACCAAAGCCAGCGCCAGCTCCATAGCGCTGCGCATGCCCATCTCGTCGATGTAGCGCATGTCAAACACCTCGATACCCATGTCGTGCACCAGTTTTTTCTCTCCCGCATCGACACTGCGGATGCCGACCTGGCGCAGGTCTTTGGGGTTGAGGGCGGGGCTGTCATGTGAGAACCCGCCAATCTCGACCAACTCACGCGGGCCCTTGCCACACAGGCAGGCCACGGGCATGCCGTGGATATTGCCACTGGGCGTCATGGTGGCGGTGTTGAAGTCAGCATGCGCGTCCAGCCACAGCACGCGCAGTTTTTTACCCTGTGCCTTGCAGTGGCGCGCTACCGCGCTGATGGAGCCTATCCCCAGGCAATGGTCACCACCGAGCATGGCGGGCAGGTGGCCCGCCTGCAGCTCGGCCAGCATCGCGTCGTGCAGCAGCTGGTTCCATTGCACCACCTCGTGCAGATGCCTAAATCCGTCCACTGCGGGCAGCCACGGGTTGGCCGGGCCTTGCAGATTGCCGCAGTCTTTCACGGTCAGGCCAAACTGCGCAATGGCCTGCGCAATACCCGCTACCCGCAGCGCCTCTGGGCCCATGCTGGCACCGCGCGCGCCTGCGCCAATGTCTGTGGGCGCACCGATGAGGCTGACGGTGGTGAAGGCAGTCGTTTGCTTCATGCCGCCACTATAGCGGCTGTTCGCTCCGAATGGTTGTCTAGTGTGCTGCTTTTGGGCTGGCGTGCCGCGGGCTTGACCAACTGGTACAGGTCTTTCGGATCGTCCAGATGGGGGATCAAGTCCATTGGCTGCCCCATGCCTTGCCCCAGCGCAGCGTCCCGTATAAAGCGCAAGGCCGAGAAGTCTTCCATGGCAAAGCCGACCGAGTCGAACATGGTCACGTCGCTGCCCGTCTCACGGCCCGGGGTTTTGCCAGCCAGTACCTGCCACAGCTCAGTCACGGCGAAGTCGGCCGGCATCTGCTGCAAGTCGCCTTCCATGCGGGTTTGCGGTTCGTACTCCACAAATACCTTGGCCATGCGCAGCACGTCGGCATGGGTCTCGGTTTTACCGGGGCAGTCTCCGCCTACGGCGTTCAGGTGCATGCCCGGCTCGATCATGTCGGGCGTGACGATGGTGGCGTTGGTTTTGTCGGCTGTGATGGTGGTAATGATGTCTACCCCGCGCACGGCTTGCCTGGCGTTGGCGTAGGCGGCGATACGCAGATGCTGGGCATCGGGGTTGGCCTTGAGGTTGCGCATCAGCTTGGCAGTGGCCTCAATGTCGGTGTCGAACAGGTGGATTTCTTCAATGCCCAGAAAATGGTGAAAGGCCAGTGCCTGGAATTCGCTTTGCGCGCCATTGCCAATCAGCGCCATCACGCGGCTGTTGTTGCGGGCCAAGGCGCGCGCCGCCACCACGGAGGTAGCGGCAGTGCGTATGGCGGTGGTGAGGGTCAGCTCGCTGATCAGCAGCGGCATGCCGGTGGCCACATCGGCCAGCACGCCAAAAGCCATCACGGTAGGCAGGCCGTGCTGTGGGTTCTTGGGGTGGCCGTTGACGTATTTGAAGGTGTAAGTTTTGTCATCTGCTATCGGCATCAGCTCGATGGCACCGTCGGCGCTGTGGCAGGCCAAGCGGGGGCTTTTGTCAAAAGCCTTCCAGCGCAGAAAATCCTGGTGGATATTGGCCGCCACGCAGCGCAGGCAATGCGGTAAACCCAGGCGCTTTACAAGACTAGCGACGTCTTGGGCGCTTAAAAATTGGGTTTGTAGCAAGGTACCGTCGGTACGGGTGGGGGTAGCGGTGCGTAGCATGTCAATCTCCTTGTGCTGCCACGCCGTCCGGTGCGGATACGGTGTCTAGCAGGTATACCAAGAGTTTCGCGCTGCGCAAAATCAATGTAAATCATCAAAAATGCGCTGAATATGATAAATATCTATCATTTAGACAGCGACTAATGCCAAAATAGCAAAATGGACGAAACTGACCATCAATTACTGTCCCTGCTGCGCCAAGATGCGCGCCTGTCGATTGCCACTTTGTCACACAAGCTGGCGGTGTCGCGCGGCACGGTGACCAACCGCATCACCAAGCTGGAAGACCAGGGTGTGATCGTTGGCTACACCGTGCGGGTGCGCCCCGACGTGCAGCACAACACCATCAAGGCGTGGATGAGCATCGCCGTGGACGGCAACCAAAGCCGCGCGGTCGTCGCCAGCCTGCTGGGCGAGCCCAATGTAGCCATCTTGCACGACACCAATGGCCGCTGGGACCTGCTGGCCGAGCTGCGCGCCGACAACCTGCAGGAGCTGGGTAAAACGCTAGAACGTATCCGGTTGGTCAAAGGCATCAGCAACACGGAGACCAGTATCCACCTGGAAACGTACCGCCTGTCTTGATCGGACCAGCAGGCATCCCTTGCTGGCAGTTTATGTAGCCGCTAGAAGCCCCTCAACCGACTCGCAAGGGGAATCTATTCGCTATGGTTTACGTAGCTGCTCCCGCGATATTTTATTGGGCTACAAGCCGAATAGCACCTTAAAAACCGGTCAAAATCGCCGTTCTGTAGCCTCTGGGCGCTGAAACACCGATTGAAAACCTCGGATTTTCCGATTTTGGAGCTATTTTTTAGGCACTTATCGGGCTGTAGGTCAATAGAATATCGCGGGGGCAGCTATGAAATATGTAGTACTTGATTTTGCAATGGGTGCCCCTAGCCGAAGCGCACTGTACTGGACTGAGTGCTTTACCAAGGCGGGTTGGGCATTGCCGCGGTAGCTGCCTATGACGGCGCGCCTTTGCCATATCAACCGCTTCTTGGCCATGCGCGGGTAAGCCCTAGCGCCAAGGGCGCGGCCCATCCACGGTCTTGGGCATGCAGTACAGCCTGTGCGCTTTACTTGGAGAGTCCTATGGCAAGCACTTTTCCCCGCTCTTTTGCAGGCGCAGATCACGGCGTGGCCGAGGCGGGTTTGAAAGAGCTGGAGAATGAAGTGGTCTACCTCGCCATGGTCAGCAGCGCCACGCCCGAGCCGGTGATGCGGGCCCTGCAAAAAGCGGTAATGGATGCGCTGGTGCAAAGCGAGATGCAAAAGCGCATCACCAGCATCGATATGGAATACGAGGGCCTTACCGGTAACGCGGCGGCCAAACGCCTGGCAGATTTGTACGAACGCTCTGGCCGCGTGATCACAGCGACCGGGACGAAAGTGGAGTAACTATCATTTACATAGCTGCTCCCGCGATATTCTATTGTGCTACAGCCCTGAAACACTTATGAAACGCCCCAACATCATCTTCATCGTCGCCGAGGACCTGGGCTTTGCCGACCTGGGCTGCTACGGTCGCCGCGATGCCAAGTTTGTCCGAGATGCCCACCCTGCCGTCCCTGCTTAAAGCCAGCGGCTACCGCACTGCACTCATCGGCAAATGGCACCTGGGCTACCCACCGCACTTCAGCCCTATTAAAAGCGGCTGCGAAGAATTCTTCGGCCCCATGTCGGGCGGGGTGGACTACTTCACCCATTGCAGTAACAACGGCACGCACGACCTGTATTTAAACGAAGAAGAAAAACAGCAGGAAGGCTACTTGACGGATCTGATCTCGCAACGCTCGGTAGACTACGTGCAGCGCATGGCACAGCAAGACGCGCCCTTCTTTTTAAGCATGCACTACACCGCCCCCACTGGCCGTGGGAAACGCGGGGTGACGAGGCGCTGGCCCAGGATGTCAAAGCCAACCTCTTCCACCTGCACGGCGGCAACGTCCACACCTACCAACGCATGGTCCACCATATGGATAAAGGCATAGGCCAGATGGTAGCCGCGCTGCAAGCAACCGGCCAGCTGGACAACACCCTCATCGTCTTTACCAGCGACAACGGCGGCGAACGCTTCAGCGACAACTGGCCGTTGGTAGGCGGCAAGATGGACCTCACCGAAGGCGGCATCCGCGTGCCCTGGATCGTCCACTGGCCCACAGTCATCAACCATGGCCGCCAGAGCACCCAGCAGTGCATGACCATGGACTGGTCCGCCACCATGCTAGCCGCTGCGGGCGCGCAGGCCGACCCCTTGTTTCCACTTGATGGTGTATCCCTGCTACCGGTGCTGCAAGCCGACGGCAAATAGTTTGCAAGACCCCTGCACTGGCGCATGAACCACCGAGGCCCGCGCGCCCTGCGCAGCGACGACTGGAAGTACCTGCGCGTAGACGGCACCGATTATCTGTTTGATTTGTCCAAAGACGAACGAGAACGCGCCAACTTGGCAGAGCGCGAGCCCGCGCGTTTGGCCAGCATGCGCGCGGACTGGGAGACCTGGGAGACAGGCATGCTGCCCATTGGGCCGGATGCTACGGTGAGCTTGGGGTATTCGGTGAAGGATATGCCGCAGCGCTAGTAAATATCAACCGGTCGGATGTTGAATTGGTTTAGGTTTGTATATTAGGGCTACCAGCAATGAGGTGCGTGGTTGTGTGGGCGGGGCAAGCTCCATTAGTAATACGGAGCCGTTAGATATTGCTTCTACGACCAATTCAAATTGAGTTTTCGATGCGTAGCAGCGCAGTCCCGTAAATATAAATTGATGAGGCTTTGGTAGGGTATCCCTGCGTCTTGCGAGATCGCCTTAAAGTAGTCGATGGACTCTTCGTCCAGGCGGATCGTAATTTGCTTTTTTAGCTGGGCAGCGTAGGGATTTTTCTTGGCTGCAGAGAAGTCGTATTCTTTTCTCATAGGTCACCTTTCAGGGATAAGACTTAGATTCATGGGCACTGGCTTTGCGCGCAGAGATGATGCGTATGACGTTACCTTCTGCACGGTAGCAGTGGCACACCAGCAGTAAGCGCAGTGCGCTGCTCAAACCCAGCAAAATAAAACGGTCTTCATCTTCGGAATGGTCTGGATCATCAATCAGTTTGGCCCGCTCGTCTACAAAGACGGATTTGGCTTCTTCAAAACTCGCGCCATGCTTCTTTGCGTTAATTACAGATTTCCGCTCATCCCATTCAAAAGTTAAAGTGCTCATCTCCGCATTTTAACTACATTGTAGTTTTTTGCGAAACTACTGCCGCTTGCCTGGTTTACTGCCAACACATCGAGAGTTGCTTGCGTAGGCCCTTGTCAACCCCCAACCCACCCCCACGTTACGGTGATGCGCTGCAATTTGTGGCACTTCTGAGGAGATGCACCATGTGGAAACGACTGGCGGTGATTTGGGCGGCCTTGCGGGGCGATTTGACTATGCTGTGGCGCGCGCTGCGGCATCCGCAATCGCCTGCCTGGCTCAAGCTGGGCGTGGCTGGGCTGTGCCTGTACCTGATCTCGCCGATTGACCTGAT
>JAYVDN010000197.1:0-3733 GCA_043749385.1 Polaromonas sp. | reverse complement strand
CCCGCGATACTCTATTGGCTTGCAGGCCGATTGATACCTTAAAAATGGGCTGCAATCACCGTTTTTAAGCGTTGGGGAAGCTCCGGGAGCCTCCGCGAGTCTGAAAATCGGTTGGACACCATAAAATTGCTGTTTTTTGAAGCCGTTTTTTATATACTAATCGGGCTGCAAGCCAATAGAATATCGCGGGAGCAGCTATGAAATACGGAGTGTCTGTTTTGATGCACAAGCAAATTCGACGCCATCATGCAGCTAGCGCGTGACGCAAGCGGCCCAGCCAGAGCGGCCATCTGCAAAACCTCAGCAGCGCGGTACCAAGACTAGCGCCTACAACAGCGGGTACCTGCGCAGGCATGTTGGCTGGCTGGAGGAGGCGAGCCAAGCTTCGCTGGGTGATGTCGATTTTCGTCGGTAAATCACCAAGGGAAATGATGCTTAAAGTAGTAGTACGGTGTTTATTTGCCTACGCAATCAAGGTAATGCGTGAAGTAAGTCAAAAAACACAGTTTTAAATTAAAACGATTTTGACCGCCATGTAAAATTGCAAACATGCTGCGAAATTCTTCAGGTTTTAGACAATCTGACAACATAGACTCCGTGAGCCCTGAGGCGCGGCTGATGTGGCAGCGTGAGACTGCACAAATCGATTTCAACAGCGTGAAGCTGCGCATACAGGCCACCAAACTTACCCAACTGTGTGCCAACGAGACGGCCAAAGCCGTGGCCGTGCATAACTATGTGCAGTCTCTGCCGCTGGTTTTTGCACCAGATTTTTTGCGCACCAAAGCCTCCGACGTCGTTCGCCTGGGCCATGGTGACTGCCATACCAAAGGTATTTTGTTTGTAGCCTTGCTGCGCGCGCTAGGCTTGCCTGCCAGGCTGCGTTTTTTAACCTCGCCAGTGGGGTTTTTGGCGGGCTTTATCGATGTCCACACTGCGTCGATGAGCTGTGCTGTAGGCGAGGTGTTTTTAAATGGCCGCTGGTGCCAAACCGACACCTATGTGGCTGATGGTGCGTTCGCCCAAGAGGCACGCAAGCTGCTCAGCCTGGAGCACCACTTTGCAGGGTATGGCGTGCATGCCATGGGCGAGCGGCGCTGGGATGGGATGGAGGATATGCATGCCCACCGCTCACTCGCCGACCCTACCAGCATGCCCATCATGGAGTGGGGCGTAGCGCACGATCCTGCCCATTTTTATGCCGAAAAAGTGCACGCACCATCGCACCACAGCCTGCAGGGACGTACCCAATGGCTGTCTGGCGCAGCCAAGATCAACCGTAAGGTACAGCAAATCCGCCAGCGAGAATTTAACCGGGGCAGCAGTGTTTACCAGGCTCTGGCATAAAAGCAGACTATTTAGCGGGTAGGCGCTGGCGACTCGGTCAAGAGGAGTGAGCTTAAATTGCGAATAATTTAAAGCTGCAGACGATCCTCTTGTTTGCCCAAGAAAAAACTGTTACATTTTGTTAATGTTACGAAATTCTTTAGGATTGACGCATTCAGAGGCGCTAGATTTAGTCAGCCCTGAGGCACGCACGGTCTGGCTGCGAGAGACTGCACAGCTAGACATCAGTTCACCCAAAGTACGTCTGTGGGCAACCCAGTTAACCCGGGAATTCAATACCGACCGCAGCAAAGCTGCAGCGGTACATGACCATGTCAAAGCGCTGCCCTTCGGATGCGTGGCGCAATTTACCCAAACCAAGGCGTCGGACGTGATCCGCATAGGTTACGGCGACTGCCACACCAAGGGCGTGTTGTTTGTAGCCTTGCTGCGGGCAGTCAGGGTGCCTGCAAGGCTGCGTTTTGTCACTTTGCCAACGCGTTTCTTAAATGGCTTGATCGATACGGGCAGCCAGACCATGACGCACGCGATAGCGGAGGTATACCTGGACACGCGCTGGTACCAAACCGATACTTACGTGGTGGATGCGGGGCTAAGCCGCAAGGCACGCAAACTGTTGCAAGCTGAAAATACCCAACAAGGCTATGGCGTACATTTGCACGGCGACCAGGACTGGAACGGTTTTGATGACGCGTATGCCCAAAGCTGTGCGCGTGATGCAAGCAGCCTACCGGTGGTGGACTGGGGTGTGGCGCATGACCCCGCGCATTTCTATGCCGATGCAACGCACGCTGCGTTGCGCCACAGCTTTACAGCGCGCATGAAGTGGATGGTGGGGGCGCATATGGTGAACCGCAAGGTAGAGCAAATTCGCCACGGCTAAAACCGCAGGGCAAGCGCAGCTTTGACGGGCAGTAACCCCTAAAGCGATAGAGCTTAGACGGCTTAGTTCAGCGCCATGCCGCCAGTCATATCAGTGTTCAGCCCAATGAATATTGGCGGGAGCAGCTATAACTTTAATAGTATATGTCGGCCTAGTTGCGCTGAAAAGACATCTGCATGTATATGCTGTGCAGCCCGGCCCATGCTGCTTGTGTGCCCAGAACGCGCGCCTCCACACCCAACCGCCCCAGCGCCAGGGTGTAGCGCTCGCCCAGAGCCTGAGAGCCCACCACGATCACTTGCGTGCCAGGGTCTAGCTGCATCGACACCAGCTCTTCCCCTATCACCAGGCCCGACAGGTAGCTGCTAGCCTGCGCAGGCGCAAGCTGGTTAAACAGCGATTTCACCCGCACGCTAAAGGCGGTGTTGAGCAAGCTCTGGCTGGTGGTGGCGTGCTCAATGCCCTGGACAAATGCGGCTTGGTCTAGCGTTGCGTCAGGGCTGCCAGCGGGGGGTAAGCTTTTGGCCAAAATGGAGTGCTGCGACAGCATGGCGTAGAACTCGCCGGTCATAAAGGTGTTAAAGCCGGTGATGGCACCGCCTTCCAGGCTGACCCATTTGCTGTGCGTGCCGGGCAGCACCATCAGCGCGTCTTCTATGCCCAGCACGGCGGCTGCGCCAAACACCTGGGTCTCTTCGCCGCGCATCACGTCAAAATAGTCGCTGCGCACACCGGGCACGATGGCCACACGGTCTTTCACCGCCCAGCCCACCATCAGGGCCAAATGGCCAGCCGTAGCGGGGCAGGGGCAGTAAGGAATTTCAGCCAAACCGTCTTTGCTGCCGATCATTCCTGATAGTAAGAAAAATCGCCCACCAGCATTTGTAAAACGCGCGCAAGTTGCTATCAGATAGTTGGCAAATTCGCCTTGCTTGAAGCTCAAAATGCCGCGCGGCTCGGACAGCTCGTCCATGATCTCGCCATCGTGCGCGATCAAAGCAGCTCTGAAGGTGGAGGTGCCCCAGTCTACGGCGATAAAGGGGCTGTCTTGTGGCGTGGTCATGGCCGTATTATGGCGTGGCCACTGGTTTGATCAAAAGCCCACCACGGGCCGAGCTCCATCGACCCGGGTGAGGACTGAAGGCTGGGGTTACCTTTGGAGCAGGGCGTAGACCGCTTCCGGCCTAGGTAGTGGCGCGACGGCGCCAAAGCCCTGCACCGACAGCGCCGCAGCGGCGTTGGCGTAGCGCGCAGCCTGTAGCACGCTGTCGCCCAGGCAAATGCGCGCCAGCACATTGCCAGCAAAACAGTCGCCAGCGCCGGTGGCATCCACCGCGTGCACGGGCAGCGCGGGTATGCGGTGCTGCTCGCCTTGGTGGCTGACCAACACACCTTGTGCGCCTAGTTTGAGTACCACCGTTTTAGCACCCAACGAATGGCTCCACCGCACAATATCTTCAGGCGCTTGCAGGCCAATAAGGGCCGTCACATCCTCCAGGCTGG
>JAYVDN010000196.1:0-7857 GCA_043749385.1 Polaromonas sp. | reverse complement strand
TGCCTCTGTCAACCGGGTTTCTGACTACCTTGGGGGTATGTGGCGTAAAGGGCAGGTCGTCCGCCTGCACGCCCCGCGTGTCGGCGAGTCCCGCAGCCGCTGGATGTACCAGTGGAAAGGCTCGAAGACCCGCTATGAGGGTCCGACCACGGCGCCTGTCGTAGGACTCGAATATACCCCGAAGATCATCGCCGACCGCCCGTCGGTGCTCATCACCGAAGAGGGCAGCACGATCACCATCCAGCTGCCCGCCCTCGTCATCGTCATCAAGACCAAGCCACCGTGACCGTCTAAACCCGGCTTTGGTTTCGACCAAAGCCTCCGCTCGCCATTTAATCTAATGTCTAAAAAAGAACTTCTCACGACTGACGAAATGACCCACGCCCGGTCGCGGGGTTGGGTCCCTGTGAACGTGTTCGACCTGGCCACTCGCAAGTGGCTGGTCAAGCTGTTCACCCCTACCGACGCCACGCCACCGGACGCCGTCGCCAAGTACGTGCTGGAGCATGCCCGCATGGGTGACAAGGTGGCGATCAAATCCTTGCAACTTTTGACTGGAACAATATGAAACCACAACTTGCCGAAGACGCAATACTTGAGTCTGTAATCCTCCCATGCTGGGTCCAGCCGAAAATTGACGGCGTCCGCGCACTGAATCTGACGGGTCAGTTGACAGGGCGAAGCCTCGACCCATTCAAGGGGTTTGGCATCACCGATTACTTTAGCCAGCCTGAGTTCATCGGCCTGGACGGCGAGATGACGTTGGGCAACAAGCCCAACTGCGGCGAGCGCCTGTGCAGCGCTACCACCGGCGCCATGGGCCGCTTCAAAGGCGTGACCGAGATGGCCGACCTGCACTGGTGGGTGTTTGACTATCTGACGCCCGACACGCTAGAGCTGCCCTACGGGCAGCGCTACGCCGTACTGCGCGCCAAGCTGCTCGATGGCCCGCACCCGCGTATCCACCTGGTGCCCAGCTCCGAGAGCCGCACCGCCTGGGAGCTAAATGCGACCGTCGCGGAGTTCGCCAGACTGGGCTACGAAGGCACCATCATCCGCAACCCGCGGGCTGCCTACAAGGAAGGTCGAGCGACGAAGAAAGGTCAGGAGCTGTGGCGCGTCAAACCATGGGCAGATGCTGAGATCCTCGTCACTGGTATCACCGAAGGCCAGGTCAACTGGAATGAAAAGAAGACCAACACCCTCGGTCGCTCAGAGCGCAGTAGCGCCAAAGCCGGCATGGTCCCAAATGGCCAAGTCGGCTCGATCCAGGGCACCATGTTGGCGGACTTCTATGACCCGATCAGCGGGAAGCTGCTTTTCCCCAAAGGACTGATGATCACGGTTGGCAGCGGCGAAATGAGTGTCGAAGAAGCCATCTATTACTTCGAGCACCCAGCTGAAATCGTCGGGCATATCGTCAAATTCAAGCACATGACCCATGGTGTGAAAGACCTACCTCGTTTCCCTACCTACATCAGCCACCGGCTGTTGCAGGATTTATCTTGACCTCTAACCTCTAAGAAAGAAAACCATGCGTTTATATAAAATCACTGCCACCATCGACCACCCTACAGATGACGACACTCGTCTGTCAGTCATCAAGTACGTCGGTACCCAGTCCGACGCTGCAACTACTCGCAAAGAGTTCCTGAGCCAGGGTGCTTCGCGTCAAGGTACCGATACTTTTGAAGTCGACGTCCCGACCGACAAGGCTGGGCTGATGGCCTTCCTCAATGAGATGGTGGGTGCTGCATGATCGAAGTTCTCAACCATGGCCATGTTCGGCTGGTTGAGAGCATGGGCTCCGACCTGTCGATCGTACGCAATGCTCGCGTCAGCTACGACGCTGAGTGGCGCGCGGGCGAAGACGACGGCAAGGACGCCAAGCTTATCAACTACCTCATCAAGAACGGCCACACGTCGCCGCTCGAAGCGGTGAAATTCACCTTCGACGTCAAAGCGCCGATCTTTGTGCTGCGTCAGTGGCACCGCCACCGCACTTGGTCGTACAACGAGGTCTCAGCCCGCTACACCGAGTTGCCAGAGGAGTTCTATGTGCCGGAGGTGTCGCAGATCACCACGCAGTCGGCGTCGAACAAGCAGATGCGGACGGAGGAGGAGCACCCGCAAGCTGAGCATGTGCAGGACATTATTGACCGCTCGTGTACCGCCGCTTTCCAGGACTACCGTAGGCTGCTCGGCAAGGGTGTCCCGCGCGAATTGGCCCGTGGCGTTCTCCCGTTGAACACCTACAGCCACATGTTCGCCACGGTGGATCTGCACAACCTGGCCAAGTTCCTGAAGCTACGGCTGCATGAGCACGCACAGTACGAGATCCGCGTCTACGCCCAGGCGATGCTTGCGCTGATCGAGCCAATCGTGCCGGTTGCCGTCGCCGCCTTGAAGGAGCACTGGCTGTTATGACCGACCACCACCTCAACAGCGCCCGCACGGCGGTGGTCAGCAACGATGTCTTCTGGAAACCCATCGACGCTGCCACGCCGCGCGGCGTCGACATGTGGCTCATCAGCCGCCCGGCTGGCGTGTCGCAGAAGGGCAAGTACGACCCTACCGACAAGTTTTTCACCCACTGGTTCCCCAACCCTAAATTCCAAAAGGAAGAGATATGAACATCGATTATTCTGAAATCATCGCCAAGGCCAATGCACGCAAAGAGGCGCTGCAGGCGCTGGACGAAGAACTAAAACTTCTGGAGAGCCACGCAGGCGTACTTTTCGACGTACTGGACTACTTCGAAAAGTTGACACCATTACTTGACGCTGTTGACCTGGAAGGGCGGGCGATGCTCGGCCCTGTGCCAGCTCGGTTGTTCGAGATCTCGGCCCGGTGCAGGAGTCTGCGTGCGGGTCTCGCGACTGACGCCTGTAACGCCACCGCAAGCATGCCCTACCTCCTGCACTTTATGCGTACCTATGGAGCCGCCAAATGATCTCCCGCGACAAACTCATCACCATGCTCGAGCTGCAGGACAAGCTCAACCGCAAGATCAACCCAGACTGGATCAAGGCCAACTACCCGTGGCACCGCGCCATCATGGTCGAAGGCGTTGAAGCCCTCGAACACTACGGCTGGAAGTGGTGGAAGAAGCAGGAGCCCGATCTGGCGCAAGCCCGTATCGAGCTGGTCGACATCTGGCACTTCATCCTGAGCATGCGCCTGGTCGCGTGCCAGGGTAACACGGCTGCAGCGGCTGACGCTATCCTCGACCGCTGCACCTCTGCACGCTCCATGACGCATACGACAACGAACAAGTTGGACGCCTTAGTCCACAAGGCCGCCGGCGGCGGCATTGACTTCGACGCGTTCACTGGCCTGATGAACGACTTCAAGCTGAGCTGGGACGAGCTGTACACGACCTACATCGCCAAGAATGTGCTCAACACCTTTCGCCAAGACAACGGCTACAAGGCTGGCACCTACCAGAAGATATGGAACGGCCAGGAAGACAACGTCTGCCTGGATACGCTGATGAAGATGAAGCCGGACGCCACGCCGGAGCAGCTGATGGCCAAGCTGAGCCAGATATACACGGCGTTGTTCACGGAGACCGCCGCAGCATGAAGCAAGTCGTTCAGTTCGTCTCCCATACTGAGAGCATCTCGCGGGTCATGAGTCCGAACCGGTACACCTACTCCCCCACGCGGGGGCGTGTACTGAAGAAGCTTCAGCAGTGGGCTTGGCGGTTTTTATTCAAGACCCGAGCTGTTGCCTACGCCTTTGACGAAACGACCACGGTCGAGAGCCATGTAGTAGACAGCGGGCTGTTCCTCGACCGTCTGTTTCAGCAGCGCGCGGAGCTGTTCGATTATTGGGGTAGAGAACCCAAGTCCTTGATTATCGGACGCGAGGACTATCGTGAGTTGATGGGTTCTGCACCGAGAGGCTCCTTTATCTTTGCAGCCGATCTTGGGCGTCATACCTTTGTTGGTCTGACAGTCACTGTCGTGCCCTGGATGAAGGGCATGGTGATATTGCCATGACCCAGCCCGCGCCCCGCATCCTCAACCTCGTGGAGGCGGCGGCGTTGGTGCGCGTCCACAAGACCACGCTCGCCGGCTATGCCAAGGCCGGCAGCGTCCCCGCAGTCAAGGTGGGGCGCTCGTGGCGTTTCATCGAGACTGATTTGCTTGACAACCTGCGACGACAGTATCTGTCTGAGGAATCCCTATGTCTCTCTACAAACAAAAAGGCAGCGAAGTCTGGTGGGTCAACATCAGCCACGCCGGCCATCCAAGGCTACGTCAGTCTACTGGAGAATATGATCGCCCAGCGGCGCAAAGGATCCACGACGAGATCAAAGCCAGCCTCTGGAGGGTCGAGCCGGCCCTCAAGGGCAAGACCTGGGGCAACGCCGTCGCCAAGTGGCTCAACGCCGCGCCCCGCTCCGAGCCTGAGCTGCTCAGCCTGGCCAAGTTCAGCCGGGGCTACAAAGACCGGCTGCTGAGCGCCGTCACACCGGAGTCGATCGACGCCGCGCTGGCCTTCTGCCAGACGGCGGGCACCTACACGCGCTACCGCACGACGCTCAACGCGATCCTGCACCTGTCGGACGTGCATATCAAATTGATAGCACGGCGAGACCGGAAGACGAAGCCCCGCGACTGGTTGACCCACGAGCAGTGGCTGAGACTCCAGGCCGAGCTACCGCCCCATATGAAGCCGATGGCGCAGTTCGCCGTCAGCACCGGCCTGCGACAGGCGAACGTCCTTGGCTTGACCTGGGGCCGCGTCGACCTCGCCCGCAAGCTCGTCTGGATCGAAGCTGAGGACATGAAGGGCGGCAAGTCGATCTCCATCCCATTATCAGAGGAAGCACTCCATGTACTCAAGAACCAAGAAGGCCAGCACGATGCGTTCGTCTTTACCTATCGACAACGCCCGATCAAGGAGATCAAAACGGCGTTTATTGCAGCGTGCGTTAGAGCAGGCGTTGGCCACACCAGTGACGCCGGACGCTATGTGGGGTTCACCTGGCACGGCCTACGTCATACCTGGGCCACCTGGCATGTGCAGAACGGAACCCCGCTGGACGTCCTTCAGAAACTGGGTGGCTGGTCTGATCTTCGTATGGTTCTTCTGTACGCACACCATTCGCCTAACTATCTGGCGAGCTTTGCTAACAACATCAAGAGGTAACCAATGACTACCCAATATACCCACGCAGACCGCGAGCTGCGCCTTGAATCAGGCGACGCGACGCTGACCTTCACCCTCAACTCCAACGGGCTCAGCCTCGACGTACTCGAGCCAAGTGCGGCGGGGCTGAATGACCTTACGCACATCCATGTAGATAACTTGTCGGTGCAATGCGCGCAGGAGATCCGCGACTTCCTCAACTACGCACTGGCGACGCCGCCCGTCGATACCCTGCGCGGAGATTGATATGAGCCTGCCCATCTACAGCGAAACCAAAGACCTCAAGCCCGGCCTTTATCTAGGCCTGATGCATGGGCGCAACTCACCCTATCAAGACATGGATGGCTGGGGCTCCAACGGCCCGGTCATCGGTCCACTGAACTACGTCCATACCACTTATGGCTCTGAGCTGAAGCTGGAGTTTGTAGACGAAGCGGATCGGCTCATGTATTTTGGCGACTGTGACCAGGAGGTGATTACTGTTCATACCGACGGTCTGCTCATGTACGGCGGAAAGTATTACGGCGATTGGGCTGTGTTTAACCATAAAGGAGATTGATATGGATGAAATTTATGTAGTCGTGCAAGGTGGCGTTGTTCAATACATCGCCTCCGGCAGCCTGAAGATAGAAGCCCATGTCATCGACCTTGATGACATCGAGGATGACCCTGACGGGATGGAGGGGCAGTCGAACCTGCTCCAAGTAGCCAAGCAGCTGCCACTTATATGGTAATCCCAGCCCACCCTCACTAAGAAACCCGCCTCGGCGGGTTTTCTGCTTTCTGGACGCCCTACATGCCCCATGTCTACCACTTCACGCGCGCGAGCGGCAACGCCAAGACCGGGCCCATACCAGTGACCACCACCAGCCAGTCGACCTGCCCGACCGCCTGCCCGCTGCGTGGCAACGGCTGCTACGCCGAGTACGGCCCGCTAGGCATGCACTGGCGCCAGGTCAGCGACGGTCGCCGTGGCGGCACGCTTGATGAGCTCTGTGCCCAGATCAAGCGCCTGCCCAAGCGGCAGCTGTGGCGCTGGGCCCAAGCCGGCGACTTACCGGGTGATGGCACCCAGCTCGACGCCGCTGCGGTCGAGCAGCTGGTGCAGGCGAACAAGGGCCGGGATGGCTTTGGCTACACCCACTACGACGTCAGCGACCCACACAACGCCGCCGTGGTAGCCAAGGCAAACCGCGACGGCTTCGTCATCAACTTGTCAGCCGACAACCTGGAGCGGGCTGATGAGCTGGCCGCGCTGGGTATCGCCCCAGTGGCCTGCGTCCTGCCTACAGGTACAATGAAAGCCCTCAAAACACCGGGCGGCCGCCATGTATCCATCTGTCCTGCCACGGTGCGCGACGACGTCACCTGCGCTTCCTGCGGCATCTGCGCTGTGCCTGGGCACAAAGCCATCATCGGCTTTCCGGCTCATGGTACTGGCGCGAAGAAAGCTCAGAAGGTGTTTTTTATGAAACAAATCCAAGGAGAATGAAATGGACTACACCGTAGCATGGACAATCAACATCACGGCCGACTCGCCCGAAGAAGCGGCACAAGAGGCTCTCCGCATCCAACGCGACCCGGACAGCATCGCTCATGTGTTCGATATATTTGATGATCTCCCGCATGGGCGGAGTCTGTTTTTTCCGTGACAAAGTCGCAACCATCGACCTGGACAAAGGGGCAGACTACGAGGTCTATGTCACGAAACTATGACATCGTAGACCGTTCTAACACGTTCTAACCTGATTCTAAGAAAGACCACATGACTACAATCTCCATGAAAAAAGCCCTCGCTCCAGAGGAGAAAGGGCTTCTAATGTTGGTAGGCACGATTGGACTCGAACCAACGACCCCTACCATGTCAAGGTAGTGCTCTAACCAGCTGAGCTACGCGCCTAAAAGTCTGTTCGACAACGCGAATTATAGCAGGCTAAAGCGAACTTTCACTGCGAGACGCAACTGTTTTGACTTAATCTTTGCGCTATCTCTTTGCCGCTATCCTCTACGCGCAGAACGCACGCCCTGCACTTCCAGCACCTGACTGAGCACCTTGTTCAAACGCGCTGAATTGGTCACTTCAACTGTGAACGTCATCACCGCCGTGTCGCCACCACTGCTGCGGTGCGACTGGGTGTTGGCGGCAATGACGTTGAGTTTGTCTTTCGAGAACACTTCCAAAATCGCTTTCAGCAAGCCTTGGCTGTCAGCGGCCTCAATCACCACATCGACGGGGTAAACCTCATTACCACTACCGCTGGACGCGGTGTTGGCACTAGCCAACTTGTCTTTGGCCCAAGCCACGTCAATGACACGGCCTTCGTGGTTGGCGTCATTGCGCACCACCAAGGCTTGAAAGTTGCTGCAACTCTGGCGATGGATGCTGACACCCTTGCCCCGCGTCACATAGCCGCCAATGGCGTCGCCAGGTGCGGGTTTGCAGCATTTGGCAAGCTGGGTTAAGAGCGAGTCAACGCCGACGACCAAGACGCCACCGGTGGGTGTTTTTTCGGCTTTGGCGCGTTTGTGCAGCAGCTCTTCGGTGCTGAGTTCGGGTGCTGGTGGTTTAAAAAACGCTTCAATGGTGCGCAACGAGTATTCGTCTTTACCGACGACTTCAAACAACTCGTCGGCAGATTTAAAGCCCAGTTGCACTGCCAAATCGATCAGTTTGATGGCTGTTTTGCCTTCGCGTTG
>JAYVDN010000195.1:0-8445 GCA_043749385.1 Polaromonas sp. | reverse complement strand
AGAGTTTGGAGGGGGGCGTGGGTAGATTGCTTCATAAAGCCATCATAATATGCGAATGCGACAGAATTGGACAATACGTTTAGCAACATTTTTTATCTGGCTGGTAGCTGCGGCCAGCGGTGTGTATTGGGCGCTAAAGTTTGTGCAAGGTACCTCTACACCCGCCAATGCGGCCGTGGTAGCACCAGCACCGACGGCTGGGGTTGATACGGCTGCCTTAGCCAAAGGTTTAGGCGGCGGCACTCCCAGCGGCCTGGCCGCTCGTCCAGATGCGGTCGCGGCCAGTGGCATCAATGCATCCAGGTTTGTGCTGACCGGTGTGGTCAAGGGCAAGTCGGGTGGTCAAAGCCTGGCTCTGATTGCTGTGGACGCTAAGCCAGCCAAGCCGTACCGCATAGGCGCGCAAGTGGCCGATGGGGTGGTACTCAAATCTGTGGAAAACCGCCAAGCCCTGTTAGCGACCAGCTTGCAAGCACCCCCGGCGGTCACGCTCGATTTACCCAAGCAAGCCAGCGTGTCGGTGGGGTTGGCGCAGCCCATCGCTGCGCCGCCTGTGGTGCCTGCTTTTACGCCGCCTCCTGCCCCTACTCCGGCACCAGTGCCCGCGAGCATCAACCCCTCGCCCACCTCTACGCCCATGGGCATCGCATCTACCCCGACCCCGCCAGATCCGGCCAATCCAACTTCAGCACTTGGCCAAAGTCCAGCGCGCGCCGGGGCCATTCGGCAGCGCGCAGGCAAAGAGGGGGCCCGGCAAGAGTAGCCAAACGGCGTTGCTGTAGCCAAAGCGCAGCGCGCATCACACCTGCGTGGGTGATGCATACCGTGGGCCTGCCTTGCAGCGCGTGGGTGTTTTGCGCCAAGCAGGTTTGCAAACCCCTGTGCACTCGCCCCACGAAGAGCAAGGTGCTTTCTCCGGTGCCGCCGCAGTGGTGATTTTCAAAATCTTCCGTCCAGGCAGACAGCTCCGTGGCAGCGATGTCATCCCATCGCTGGCCCTCCCAGGCACCAAAGTCCATTTCCCGTAAATCGGGTGCCACTTTTAAAATCAAATCAGGCCGCAAGCCCATCAAATGCCGCGCGAGAAGCTCACATCTTTGTAGCGGCGAATGCTGTACAAGTGAGCCCATAGGCAGCATGGCGGCCAGCGCGGTAGCGGCCAGTGCAGTGGCTTGCGGGTCGGCGGGCACATCCGTCGCACCATAGCAAACCCCAGGCTCCACCATGGGCCGGGCGTGCCGAACAAGCCACAGCTGCATGCCTACACCTGGCCCAGCGCGAGCAGCGCACCGACATAAAACGCAATTTCGCATACCTGCTGTGTAGCACCCAGGCAGTCACCTGTAAAGCCCTGTAGGCGCTTGGAAAACAGCCGCCACATCCATGCCAACACGAGCCATGCCGCCAAGCCACTTACTATAAAAATAGTAGCTGCTCCCGCGATGATTACAAGAGGAAGAAGCAATAAACACCAAGCAAAATTGCTCCACAGCACGCCTGTAGTGACCTGGTCAGCCAATGGTTTGGATTTTGATGTAGCCGTGTCGCCCACATGCGGCAGCAACCACACCAGCACCATGGGGCAGGCGCGCGACACCACATGGGCGCCCAGCAATACGACGCAGGCCAGCGGCAGACTGCTGCTGCCCAAAGCGGCCAGCAAGCTCACTTTGGTGGCCAAGGCGAGCACCAAAGCCATGGCACCAAAGGCACCCACGCGTGAGTCTTTCATGATCTCCAGCGCGCGGGTTTTGTCGTAGCTGCCGCCCAAGCCGTCGGCCACATCGGCCAAGCCATCTTCATGGAAGCCGCCTGTCAGCAGGGCGGTAGCCACGGTGCTTAAACAAGCCGCCACCAGGGGCGCAAATACCGAAGCTGAGGCGCTGGCTATCACTGCATACACCGCCACCGCCACCGCGCCGACCATCCACCCCACCCCGGCAAAATGCGCTGCGCTGGCGCGCAGCATGGCGGGGCTAAAGCCCACCCACGCAGCCAAACGCCCCGTGATGGGGATACGGGTAAAAAACTGCACAGCCAGTAAAAAATGGCGAACAAACTGCAAATGAAAACTCTCGTAAAACGCTGCAAAAAATTAAAAATCAGGACAGGATCAGATTTTTTGCGCCACCCCGGCGGATTCAAAGCTGGCCATTTCATTGACAAACTTGGCCGCAGACTGCACCAAAGGCCAGGCCAGCAACGCACCAGAGCCTTCGCCCAGGCGCATACCCAAGTCAAGCAAAGGCGTAGCGCCCAAGCGTGCCAGCAGCGCGCGGTGGCCCTGCTCAGCGCCCACATGGCAAAACACCATGTAGTCAAAGGCATGCGGCTCCAGCGCGCAGGCTACCAGCGCCGCAGCCCCGGCAATAAAGCCATCTACCAAAATTACCCGCCGCTGGTGCGCGGCCTCCAGCATGGCGCCCACCATCATGGCAATCTCAAAGCCGCCTACCGCGCACAGCACCTCCATCGGTTCGTGCAGGCGGGTGTGGCGCAGCATGGCTTTTTTCAGGGCGTTGAGCTTGGTGTGCATTTGCTTGTCGTCCAGGCCGGTGCCGCGCCCAGCAGCCTCTTCGATGGTGATTTTCGAGAGCAGGGCAAAAATCAAAGCGGCGCTGGACGTGTTGCCAATGCCCATCTCGCCTAGTGCCACCACATTGCCAGGCAAGCTGCGCACGGTGTCCATACCCGCGTTGACCGCGTTAATGCCTTGCTGTATCGACATCGCCGTGGTCCAGCAGGCGTTGCGTGTGCCCTGCGCAATTTTGCGGTTCATCAACTGTGCATGCTCGGGCAGATGGGCCGCTACCCCTGCATCTACCACCGTCAGGGCAAAGCCATGCTGGCGTGCAAACACGTTCACCGCTGCACCACCCGAGAGCATATTGGCCACCATGTGCTGGGTAACCACCTGCGGAAAGGCTGACACGCCTTCTTCCGTGATGCCATGGTCAGCCGCAAACACGACGATTTGCGGAGCCTCAAAAACAATCACGTCGCTGCGCTGGATGCAACCGAGCCGCAGCGCCAAAGTCTCCAGCATGCCCAAGGCACCTAAGGGTTTGGTTTTGTGGTCGATTTTAAACTGCAGTTTTTGTGCAAATTTGGCGTCTTGCGCGGTGTCGGTAATGGGCGCGATGCCAGAAGATATAAAACTCATGCATTGCACAGATATACATCTCTACACAGCTTTGCTGGGAAGAGATAAAAAAACAGGGTGCGACTGCCGTTACTACAGAGCAGGCGCGTGGTCTTGGCCTAAAAAACCTACACCCAAAGCATTGGGCCCCAGGTTAATCGAGCCGGTAGGTGAGGTTTCTTGCAAACTCACCATCACGCCTTTGGCATGTGCTTCGGCGTAGAGCTGATTGTAGGCTGGCATGGCCTGCACAGTGTCAATAGTGCCAGAGTAGGTGACATTGATAAAAGGGGCCAACAGGCCGCGCGCCAGCTCACGCCTGGCCATGTCCAACACGTAGTTTTGGGCAGCAGGCAGGCCACGCACCTTGGCCACTGCTTCGGTGGCGCCTTGGTGGCCTCGCAAAATAGGCAAAATACCCAGCATTTTGGCGGCGGCTTTGCCGAACGTACCCACGCTGTGGTCTCCCTTGGCCCGCGCCCTGGTGACCAGAAAATCCAGTTGGCTGGGGGCGACATAGCAGTACGCGCTTTGGGAAAGGCGCTGAATATTAGCCCGGATATTGGCTACCGATGGCTCTACCTCCAACTGGCGCAGCGCCTCCATCACCTGCACACCGTAGCCCGCAAAAACATTCAAACTGTCATGGCATTCGACCAACAGCGGGCCTTTGATACCCAGTGTGGCACGCTGCACCAGCGTATCGTTGATCGCTTTGGAGGCCGCGTTGAATGCATTTTTAAAAAGCGGCGAGCGCGTGGAAGCTACAAACAGGCCAAACACATGGTCAAAATCTCCCGCAATGTGGTTTACCAGGTATTGGCTGATAGCGCCGGTGCTGGGGGGGATTGAGTGCGATACCTCGGCTGCACGCAGGCTCAGGTAATGGCTGTTGAAATCCCGGGTGAATGCAACGTCCCGCTCATCTACAAACATTTGATTGTCCATTTGAATGGAGATAGGCAGCATGCGAACATGCGGGCTGGCCAACACACTGGCGGGTACCTCGGCGGATGCATCTATCAAGATTCCAAGTCTGAGCATAGGGCGTCTCCAATTACCGCCACCCTAAGCTTTTAGAAACAATTGGTAAACCGGGTTGTGGGTTTCTTCCACAAAGGGGTAGCCTAAAGTGCTCAAAAATGTCACAAAAGCTGTATCGTCCGCCTTGGGCACCTGAATGCCTACCAAGATGCGCCCATAGTCGGCACCTTGGTTGCGGTAATGGAACAAACTGATGTTCCAGCCCGGCCGCATGGCAGACAAAAACTTCATCAGCGCGCCGGGCCGCTCCGGGAACACAAAGCGCAGCAAGCGCTCCTCCTTGGCCAGCGCCGAAGCGCCACCCACCATGTGGCGCAGGTGCTCTTTGGCCAGATCGTCATGGGTTAAATCGAGCGTAGCGAAGCCCTTTTTAGTTAGGTGGGCCGCAATTTTGACGCTCTCGCCTTTGTTCGAGGTGGTCAGGCCGACAAACACGTGGGCTTTCTCGCTGCCGCTGATGCGGTAGTTAAATTCGGTCACGTTGCGCGCGCCACTTGGGTTGCCAAAGTGCGGCAGCGTGCCAATGGTTTCGCAAAAGCGCTTAAAGCTGCCGCGCTCCTCGGGCACCGTCACGGCAAACAGCGCCTCGCGCTCTTCGCCCACCTCGGCCCGCTCGGCGACGAAGCGCAGGCGGTCAAAGTTCATGTTGGCACCGCAGAGCACGGCGGCGTAGGTCTCGCCCTTGGTTTTGTGGGTGGCGACGTACTGTTTGATGGCCGCCACTGCCATGGCACCCGAGGGCTCCACAATGCTGCGGGTATCCTGGAACACGTCTTTGATGGCCGCGCACACCGCATCGGTGTCCACCTCGATAAACGCGTCCACCAGGCCGCGCGCGATTCTGAAGGTTTCTTCGCCCACCAGCTTAACGGCCGTGCCGTCAGAAAACAAGCCCACATCCTGCAAAGTTACGCGCTTTTTGGCCGCTACCGATTGCATCATGGCGTTAGAGTCGTTCATCTGCACGCCGATGATTTTGATCTCGGGCCGCACCGCCTTGATGTAGTTGGCCACCCCGCTGACCAGGCCTCCACCACCAATGGCCAAAAACACAGCGTCCAAGCGCCCTTGGTGTTGGCGCAGTATTTCCATGGCAATCGTGCCTTGCCCGGCAATCACCTCCGGGTCATCAAATGGGTGGATAAAAGTGAGCCCCTGCTTCCTTTGTATCTCCAGCGCCAGGCTGTAAGCGTCTGAATAGCTGTCGCCATGCAGCACCACCTCCCCGCCTAGGTTTTTCACCGCATCTACTTTGAGCTGCGGGGTGGTGACCGGCATCACGATGATGGCCTTGGTGCCCAGCTTTTGCGCGCCCAAGGCCACGCCCTGGGCGTGGTTGCCAGCAGACGCGCAAATCACGCCCTTTTGCAGCTGCTCGGGGCTCAGGTGGGCCATCTTGTTGTAGGCCCCGCGCAGCTTAAAGCTGAACACCGCCTGCTGGTCTTCGCGCTTGAGCAGCACCGTGTTGTGCAGGCGGCGGCTGAGCTGCTTGGCATGGGTCAAATCCGACTCAATCGCTACGTCGTACACCCGCGCATTGAGAATTTTGGTCAGATAGTCGGCAGGCTTGAGGTGTTGGGTGGTCATCAGGCGATTGTAGATACCCAAAAAAAAGCCCCAAGTCTTGCAACTCGGGGCTAGAAATCCACCGTCTGATGGAGGGTGGAGGAGACAACGGGTAGTGCCATATTTATTGCACAATACAACCAGTATATAGAGCCTATGCTGCATTGCGGCAAAATTTACAGAATTTTGTACTTTTGTTAGCGTTTTTTGATAATTAGTTCGCAGTATTTGCTTTTTAACCAGAGGTTATATCCATGGAATGCACAGTCAGTTGGACCGGCGGCGCTGGAACCCGCTCAGGAATGGGCTTTGTAGCCGAAACCGGCAGTGGCCACATCATCGCGATGGACGGCGCGCCGGACGCCGCTAAACCCGAAAACGGCGGTGCCAACCTGGCCCCGCGCCCCATGGAAACCCTGCTGGCAGGCGCTGGCGGCTGTACCGCCTATGACGTGGTGCTCATCTTGAAGCGCGGTAGGCACGCCGTACACGGCTGCACCGTCAAGCTCAGCTCTGAGCGGGCCGAGGTTGACCCTAAAGTGTTTACCAAAATCCACATGCAGTTCACCGTCACTGGCAAAGGCATTCCCGCCAGCGCGGTAGAGCGGGCTATAGCGATGAGCCACGACAAGTACTGCTCAGCCACCATCATGCTTGGCAAGACGGCAGAGATTACGACGGGCTTTGATGTAGTGGAAATTTAAGCCACCCAAGAGCCTGCAAAAGCCCTGGTAGACAAAACACGCACTATTAATTAAGTAGCTGCTCCCGCGATATTCTAAAGGGCTGCAGCCTAATAGCTATATAAAAAACAGCTTCAAAACGCGAAAATTGGCTGCCAAAAGACGTTTTTCAAGCCGCCAGAGCCTCTGGTACCTCAAAAACCGGTCGTTTGAGGTCATTTTTAACCTTCTAATCGGGCTGCAGGCCAATAGAATATCGCGGGAGCAGCTATTAAATATGCAGCGTTTACAGCACCTTGCGCAGCGTTTTGAGTAGGTGATAGCAAATCAGGCAGTCTCAGATGCGGTGCGCTACGGTGGTCATCACTTGGGCCGCCGCAGCCATGATCGCTTTGACGGGCGCGGGCAGCTGCGCTGCACCGGCATGCTGAGCATCCCGCGCATGCTGCGCTTCGTCGGCTTTCATTTGCAGCACTACCGCGCGCGAGGCGTGGTCGGCTGCGGGCAGGCGGTCTAAATGGCTGTGCAAATGCGCCTCTACTTGTTGCTCTGTCTCGACTAAAAACGCCAAACTCAGCTTGTCGCCCAAGCGCCCCGCCACCAGTCCCAGGCCAAAAGCACCGGCGTACCACAGCGGATTGAGCAGCGATGGCCTGGCCCCCAAGGCCTCCAGGCGCTCGGCGGTCCAGGCTAAATGGTCTGTCTCTTCGCTGGCGGCCTGCACAAACTGCTTTCGCAATGCTGGGTCCTTGGTGGCCAAGGCCTGGGCCGAATACAAGGCTTGGGCGCATACCTCACCCACATGGTTCACCCGCATCAGTGCGCCCGAGGTGTTCTTGTCAGCGGCACACAGTGTGTCATCCAAGCCTTGGGTATCGAATGTCGCTTTGGCTACAGGCATGGGCCGAGTGGCATGCGGTTTGGCAAATAGTGTACGAAGGGCAGTGTCGAAGGCAGTTACAAGGGCATCCATGGCCACATTATCGCTAGCCCGAGGTAGCCTTGCAACGCGCTTTGGATGCGGGTAAGGGGAAAAGGAAATAGTCAAAAAACAACAAAGCCTTCGCCCTTGTTGCACTCAGACAACGAATATCGTGTTTTTAGTGTCATTTAAGGGGAATTCCTTTGCGCCCCCCCTCTGCGTCTGGTTCAATAGATACAACTTCCCGAACACGGGGGTTGGCCCGGGACTCCGGCGAAGCGCAAAGCAGATGGCTGCCAGCAATTTGTCGTACCGGAGCCCTATGTTTAACCTTGGAGAAATCTCAATGAAAAAATCCCTAGTTGCATTGGCCGCTCTGGCCGCAGCGACCGGTGCATTTGCACAGTCTTCCGTCACCATGTTTGGTGTTGTTGATGCCACTTTTGCCTACGGCAAAGGCGATGTAGACAAGAAAACCCAACTCACCAACTCCGGTCTGAACTCCAGCCGTTTTGGCGTGCGCGGTGTTGAAGACCTCGGCGGCGGCATGAACGGTAGCTTCCACCTCGAAGCTGGTCTAAACAACGACAACGGTTCCGGCGCTAACACCAACACCAACAACCAAGCTACAGGCGCTACTGGCGGCGGTGGCTTGACTTTCAACCGTCGTTCTACCGTCAGCCTCGGCGGCGGCTTCGGTGAAGCGCGTTTGGGCCGTGATTACACGCCTCATTTCTGGAACCAAACCGTGTACGATCCGTTCACTACTAACGGTGTGGGCACCACCCAGACTCTGAACTCCAGCATCGGCGGCCCAACCACCGTTCGCGCTTCCAACAGCATCGGCTACTTCCTGCCAGGTAACCTGGGCGGCGCTTTTGGCCAAGTCCAGTACTACATGGGTGAAAACCTGAGCAACGCAGCCAACAAAAACGACGGCAACGGTTTCGCCGCACGTGGTGGTTATGCTAACGGCCCGATCAGCGCAGCTCTGGCATTTGCTCAAACCAAGTACCTAGCAGGCACTGGCAAGATCACTACCGTCAACTTTGGCGGCAGCTACGACCTGGGTGTTGTCAAGTTGAGCG